>JADHNX010000037.1 GCA_016779365.1 Planctomycetaceae bacterium | reverse complement strand
TGACAGACAGCAGACCGTCGGGGTTCCGATCGAGTGGGTTGACTGATTCGACGTCAGAATCAATTTCGATGGTCGTCGTGTGTAAAGATCTCTTGCGGCTTCGCCGCACTGGTTGGCAAGCAACCAGTGCCACCCGCGAAACGTGATTAGAACGTTCTCGGCATTCTGTATGGGCCCCACCAAAAGGAGCCACGCACCAAGTGATCATGCGTACCTATTTGCAGTTAATTAATTGGGGTCCCCTGTTGTTTCAAGGTTAATGCTGGGGAAGCATTTCTAGCTCTAGAACCAAGTCATCGAAATCATCGTCGGCTCGGCCGTCGTTGCAGAGATAACAAATCCTATTCGCGTCGCGTTCCACAATCATTGCGGCCCCATTGTGCCACGAATGAACAACGCCATCACCGACGTCCCAGATGTTTTTTACACGGCACTTTCGATCTTTCGATTCGACCAGCAATTCAACCATACGTGGTGCTGTATCCTGCCAGATCGCGATTGATTTAGAAATTCGTTGACCGTTAAATTCGAAGAAACCATCAGTCATCAAAGCGATCCCTTGACGCCAGTCCGAATTCACAGATTCGAACGTAACGCGAAGTGTTTGGCGATGACCTACAGTAACTTCATCCATCATTTGCACGAGTCTGCCGTTGTAGTCAATCGGTTGACCTTTTGATTTCAGGAACAACTCTTCAAAGACTGTCATCGTTAATTTCCAGTAACTCGAAAAAGATCAACTAAGGCATGATCGTCGGGCCAAAGTGGTTTGACGTCAGACAAGCCACCATCACGCTGGGGTGGAGTGTGGTGCAGCTCCATGCTCTCCAATCTTCCTGTATTTGGGTTAAATTGCTGTGGCGCAAGACCTCTTTTCATTCGATCGAGGTTGGCCTGACTGTAATTAGGATTTCGCAACGCTTCGTTTTTCCAGAACCGCTGCCTTACAGTACTCCAAGCTGGCACGTTGCCTTTTCGGACATCTAGTACTACAGTTGGAGTTCCGTGTTAATCGTCAGTTTTGTACCTTCTCGCTGTTAATTCGAGGAGGGCAAGGATGCCGACGCATCGAGAAGTTTCTGGCTGGGCCGATGAGATTGACGCGGTCTCTTGTTTGATTGGATCTCGTTTTTCTCGACGTGATCTGCGTGCCCATGCAGAGAGTTATCTGCGTGGGTTGATCAGCCGTGTGGAACGGAAGAACGGCTGGCAGCTGGCCGAAGAAGCGGGTGAGCAGACGCCGACGAATCTGCAGCACTTCATCTCCCGCTCGAAATGGGGCGTGGGTGAGGTGCGGGATGATCTGCAGCGATACGTGATGCAGCACCTGGGGTCTCCGGATGGCGTGCTGATTGTTGACGAGACCGGCTTCCTGAAGAAGGGGACGAAGTCTGTCGGTGTAAAACGTCAATACTCCGGGACGGCCGGTCGGATTGAGAATTCTCAGGTGGGCGTGTTTCTCGCATATCGCAGCGCTGCCGGTCATGCGTTGATTGACCGCTCGCTGTATCTTCCGAAAGAGTGGGCCGAAGACTCAGATCGTCGGATCGAAGCGAAGGTTCCCGAGTCCGTTTCGTTCGCGACGAAGCCGGAGCTGGCTCGCCAGATGCTGCGTCGAACTCTGGATGCGGGCGTGCCGGCGAAGTGGGTTACCGCTGACGAAGTTTACGGTTCGGACTACAAATTCAGGCGTTTCTGTGAAGATCGCGGCCTGCATTACGTCGTAGCGATCTCAAAGCAGACTCGTTTGTTTCTGAACGGACAGCGGAAGCGGGTCGACGAACACACCGGCGAGATGAAGTCGCGAAACTGGCGTCGACTCTCGTGCGGACCGGGTTTGAAAGGCGAGCGTCTTTACGACTGGGCTTTTGTCTCGCTGTCAGTTTCGAAAGGGCCCGGTTCGAAAGGCGACGACTTCACACACGGCTTTCTCGTCAGGCGATCCATCAGTGATCCCGACGACCTGGCTTACTTTTTCACAAAGGCCCCCAGGAGAACTCACTTGAAGACGCTCGTCCGCATCGCCGGCAGTCGCTGGGCGATCGAAGAATGTTTCGAACAGGCCAAGCAGGAAACAGGTCTGGACGAGTACGAAGTCCGCTCATGGATCGGCTGGCATCGTCACATCACTCTCTCGATGCTGGCGCACGCCACACTTGCTGTGATCCGCTCGCGAGTCCACAGCACTGCTTCAAAAAAGACAACGTCGACCTGATCCCCGTCACTGTACCGGAAGTTCGACGACTCATCACACGGCTGACATTCTCCCGCTGCGTTTCAACAGACCATTCGCTCGCCTGGTCTGACTGGCGACGAAAACACCAGCAACACGCCCGACTCTCCCACTACCGAAAAAGGGGGCACGACCCACCAAAACGATAAACTCCAACTGTAGTACTAGAGCACTTTTGAGATTGGTCTGCAGCGGTGGTGGGGTTTTGCTGTAGCCTTCGGGCAGAACAAAGGGGCCACCCATTGTTAGGCGGTCGTGGATTCTGTAGATTTCCCGGTTGCCGGTCAAGCTGATGGTCGGTTTTGTGAAAACAGGGCGTGTGAAATTCGCGGTTGCGGAGGGGACGGACATGGCTCGTATGCCTCGTAAGTTTGTGGTGGATGATGACGAAGTCGGGGTTTATCACTGCATCAATCGGTGTGTCCGGCGGGCGTTTCTGTGTGGGACGGACGAGGTCTCGGGGCAGTGCTTCGATCATCGCAAGCAGTTCATTCAGGATCGCCTGGAGTTTCTCGCCGGAGTGTTCGGCATTGATGTGCTGGCGTTCGCCGTGATGAGCAACCACCTGCACGTCGTCCTGCGAAACCGTCCGGACGTCGTGAAGTCGTGGTCGGATGACGAGGTCGCTCGGCGCTGGTGGAACCTGTTTCCCTCGCGGCGTGATGAGGCGGGTGAAGCGGCAGCGCCGCAGGATTCGGACCTGTCGATGATTACCGCCGATACGGAGAAGCTCGCCGAGATTCGCCGACGCCTGTCAAACATCGGTTGGCTGATGCGTTGCGTGGCCGAGCCGGTCGCTCGCATGGCCAACCGCGAGGACGAATGCACGGGGCGGTTCTGGGAAGGTCGCTACAAGTGTCAGCCGCTGCTGGATGAAGCCGCAGTGGCCGCGTGCATGGCCTATGTCGATCTGAATCCGATTCGGGCCGGCATCGCAAAGACTCCGGAGTCCAGTCAGTTCACGTCGGCCTTCGAGCGGCTGAAAGGAGCGAAGGACGAAAGGCCGTCGTCAAGTAGAGAAACCACGGGAGCCACTGAGCCAAAGCGTCAACAATCGCGACGGCCACGACGAGGAAGCTGGCTGAGCCCTGTAGAACTGGCTCGAAATCACGCATCCGAATCAAAGCGTGCCCCGCGTGGACGCGCATCAAATCGCGGATGCCTGGCCATGAGTCAGCAGGACTATCTCAAACTGCTCGACTGGTCCGGTCATCAGTTACGCCACGGCAAACGCGGCACGATCCCGACAGCGCTGCCACCGATTCTGACTCGGCTTGGACTGAGCGGAGATGGCTGGCTGACTCTGATGAAAGACTTCGGCCGCCTGTTCCACCGAGCCGCCGGCAATCCGGAAAGCCTGGCCCGCGAAGCCACCCGCCGAACAGTCAACTCACTCCACGGCAAACGCAACAGCCAGAGGCTCTTCCAACCATCAGCCTGATTCAATCCCGCATCAGCCCCTGGACGTTTCCGACTGACCGATCTGTCTACGATTACGTGGCAGGGACGCGCCGCAGCTTTGCTGTTTGTCCCGTGCGAGCGTTGTTCACTTCCTGCAACCACAACCTGCCACTGTCCAGTTATCGTCAATAAGTCACGCAGCCTCTGCCCCGCCGTTGACTCGAAACTCGCCGTCTTCGCCGACGTCTTCGAAGCTGATTGTCAGCCGTTTCGAAACGCCTGACTGCTCCATCGTGACGCCGAAAATCACGTCGGCAACGGTCATCGTTCGTTTGCGATGGCTGATCATGATGAACTGAGTCATCTCTTTGAACTCGTGAACGACGCCGGCGTAACGCTCGACGTTGGCGTCGTCGAGTGCCGCATCGACTTCGTCCAGAATGCAGAACGGGCTGGGGTTGCTCTTGAAAATTGCGAGCAGCATCGCGACGGCTGTCATGGTTTTTTCGCCACCGCTTAGCAGCGAGATGCTGCGCAGCTCCTTGCCCGGCGGACGCGCGACGATGTCGATGCCGCAGTCGAGCACGTCATCCGGATCTTCCAGAATGAGATCCCCGTCGCCGCCACCGAATAGTTTTCGGAAGAGTTCTCGAAACTCGACCTGAATCTTCGTGAACGATTCAAGGAACAGCCGTCGGCTTTCGGCGTTGATCTTCCGAATGATTTCTTCCAGCGTTGTCTTCGCCTCGGTCAGATCCATGAGCTGACTGTTGAAGTGGTTGAATTTTTCTTCCAGATCGTCGAGATCCTTCAACGCGTCCGTGTTCACGTTGCCCATCGTTTTGAGTCGGCGGCGCAGGCGATTGACGTTTTCTTCGAGTTCCTCTCGAACGTCTTCGTATCTGGTTCCTTCGATTTCCTGGAGAGTGAGGTGAACTTCTTCTTCGGCGAATGATTCGGCCACTTCTGCGGCGGGGTCAGTGTCGACGGACTCATCCTCTGCGTCGACATCCTGATCCTCGACAGCGTCGCCTACGAAGTCTTCGTGAGACGCTTCTTCGTCCACTTCCGACTCGTCGTCATCCCACTCCTCTTCGTCGAGGTCGTCGTTCTCGTCACTGTCTTCCTCGAATTCTTCGTCTGTTGATTCGTCGTCTTCAGCGTCAAGAGGTTCGTCGTCCACGACTTCCTGGTCGCCCTCTTCGGTTTCGTCCTGGGCGTCTGGATCAGCAATCAGACCTCGTTCAATCAAGTGGTCGCGAAACGCGGACGCGCCGGAGTCGACGACTTCTTCCAGCGTCTGGCCATACTCTTCTTCGATGCGTTCGCCGTAAGTCGACAGCCGATGCCGCATATCGCGAGCTTCGATCTCTTCTTCGTGCTGCCTGTCAGCGATGGCTCGACGTTGCCTTCGAAAAGCGGTTTCTTCCTCGACCAGTCCACTGCGGACCTGGCGGAGCTGGTCCTTTTCACGAGAAAGACGATCGACCGCATCAGCACTGCTTTCGGCCTTGATCGCCAGTTCGGCGAGGCTTCCATTGGCGTTGAGAATTCCAAGCACCGACGTGCGACGACGTTCTTTAAATGTGTCGAGTCGTCGCGTTGAATCTTCGATCTGATCATTCAACGCGGCTGTCTCATCGCTCAGGCGACTGCACGCGGAGATCAGGTTTTCGTGACGTTCGCCGGCGCGGGCGAGTTTCAGTCTCGCTTCAGTCTGCTCCTGAAGCAGCTTGTTGCGTTCCTGCTCGATTTCGATCAACTCGCCTTCGAGCCGAGCGACTTCATCGTTGGCTTGATTCTGAGTTTTCTCGATTTCATTCAACGCGTCGAAGCTTTGCGCAAGTTCGGACTGGCTTTCGGCCATCTGTTCCGTCGTGGCGATGAAGACTTCCTCGACGGCCGCGTGCTGTTCAGACAGGCGAGTCATCACTCGCTGCTGACTTTCGAATTCAGAGCGTCGTTGAGTCAATTGTCCGTTGACGTCTTCCCGCTGCTCGACTGCGGCACTCAGTTCGGCTTCGATATCGACGGACTGTTTCGCGAACGCTTTGATTCTGGCTTCGCTGGTCGCCATCTGCTGACTCATTCGAACGAGATCGTTTTTCAGACGACGAAGTTCGCTCTTGCGGGACAAAACCGACGCTTCACCGCGCACGGTCCCCGCGTAGAGTGTCCCATCAGGATCGATCAGTTCGCCCTGCAAAGTAACGAAGCGGTGACCGACTCCTTCGGTGACGGCCAGTCGGTTGGCGGCGTCGAGGTCGGTGACGACCCATGTCTGGTCGAGAAGTCTGGCCGCCAGCTTCGGGTGCTGACATGACGCCGAAACCAGTTGGTCGGCTCGAAAGATGACATCCACATCGCCTGAAAGATCGACGTTCTCCCTTTGAGACTCGGCATCTTCCGAAGTGGACACCTCGTCGAGTCCCAGAAAACCGACGCGGCCATCAATCCGGGCGCTGCCTCGCTTGAGATAGTCGATCATCGGGTCGAGATCGTGCATCACGATCAGTTGTGCCCGGTTTCCGAGTGCCACTTCAAGCAACGCTGCGTTTTCCAGGTCGACGTCCAGCAGATCCGCGACGCTGCCCACGATCCCGTTCCAGGGTGGAAAATCGGACGCCTTCGCGCGTTGCAGAATTTCCCGAACGCCGATGCCGATGCCTTCCTGCTTGACCTCAAGATCTTCCAGCACGGTCAGACGAGCCTGCGAAGCGCTGCGACGCTCGCGGATCTCAACAAGGACTTCCTGTTCGGCTTCATGGTCGGCGATCAGCTTCTTGCGTTTCGCTCGAACTTCTTTCAGAGCTTCACCCAGTTCGCTGGCCTGTTCCAGCACTTCGTCGAGCGATGTCTGTCGGGTGGCCAGTTCCACTTCGGCAGCCCGCAACTCCGACTTCAGTCGGTCACGTTGCTCGATTGTCTTTTCGTGAGTCTCGTTCAACGCGACCAACTGAGCTTCCAGCAGCGCGATCTGCTGCCGCACCTGTGATGCCTGTTCGGAAAGCTGCGATCGTTCGGTCTGACGTTCGTCGATACGGCTTCGACTCTGCTTGTGACGAACCGCCAGTTGATCGGCGTGTGCTTCGTGAGCTTCGACTTCCTGCTGCTGGGCCTTGAACGTTTCATCGAACTGATCGAGTTCCGCTTGCGCCTCGGCCAACTCTTTGTTCACAACGCCAAGCCGGGCCAACGTCGTTGCGCGCTGACTCCGCAGCCGAACGATTTCCGTTTCTGACTCGCGCAGCCTTGCCGTTTCGTGGCGGATGGTTGCTTCCTGGCTGACGATGGCTTCGCGCGTTGTGCCGGCTTCACGCTCTGCTTTTCGCAGGCCATCGTCGACAACGGACAGTTCTTCGTCGAACGAACTCAGTCGCAGTTCGACCGCCTGCTGCTGCTCAGTCAGTTCGTCGATTTCAGCCTGCGTTGCTCCCAGCTTCGAATCCAGGGAACTCAACCGCGCAGACATCCAGCGATAATCATCCGCCGCCAGACCGAACCATGCTGACTGAAGCTCTTTGGAAACTTCGCGGAACTTCGCCGCTTTGGTTGCCTGATTGCGAGTTGAATTCAGTTGCGACTCGAACTGGTCAACGATGTCCTGCAGGCGGAGCAGGTTCTGTGAGACTCGTTCGAGCTTGCGTAGCGCTTCGGTCTTGCGTGAGCGAAAGCGGCTGATCCCGGCGGCCTCTTCGAAGATCAGCCGGCGAGCCTGCGGGTTGGACTGCAGAATTTCACTGACACGACCTTGCTCGATGATGCTGTACGCTGAGGTGCTCGCCCCGGTTCCCATGAAGGATTCTTTGATGTCCTTCAGCCGGGCGGTGGCTCCGTTGATCAGGTATTCCGAGTCGCCGTTCGTCCAGAGTCGACGTCCGATGGTGACTTCGTCGGCTTCGATGGGCAGCATCCGCTGCGAGTTGTCAAACGCCAGCGTGGCTTCGGCAAACGCACTTGCCTTGCGGTTGGCGGAGCCGTTGAAAATGACGTCCGTCATGTCCTTGCCGCGAAGGCTTTTGGGACTCTGGTCGCCGAGGATCCACTTCATCGCGTCAACGACGTTGCTCTTACCGCTCCCGTTCGGCCCGACGACGCACGTGATGCCACGTGAGAAATCGAAACGCGTTCGGTCGGCAAAACTTTTGAAGCCGAATAGTTCCAGCGACTTCAGCATTGACGGGTCAAAGGTCCAGAATGTCGGGTTTCAGACGGAAAAGATCGCCGCAAACCCTGGGGTCAGGAAATCGACGAAACCGCGAGCTTACACTCGCGGTTCATCGAAAGTTTTCAGTTGGACAGTGATCGCGGCTGTCGGCTCACTCCTTCTTTTTCGAAAGCGTGAACAAGCCGAACGGATCGAGCTTCTTCTTCAGACTACTCTCGCCCGGCGGCGAATCCTGTTCCGGTGATTTCGGAGTTCGAACATCGACCAGCGATGCCGTGCCAGGTTCGCCCTGCTGTCCTGACAGAGCGAAAGTCTGTGGCTCGTCTTCCGAACCAGTGACGTCAGCCCGAGCTGCGGAAGGCTCAGACATTGACAGCGTCGTCGGAACGTCGCTCAGACCTTCTGAGGCAAGCTGGTCGCTGAGGGCATCGTCGTCGGAATCTTCAGCCGAGCTGCCGTCAGGTTCGTCGCTGAAATCTTCCTCTGCTGAACTTTCTTCTTCGCCGCGAGGTCGCTGATACATGTTTGGCGTCAGGCTGGTGCGTCCCAGTCTTGCCTTGCTGCCGTTGCGGTAGAAGACGCGACCGGCTTGAGGCAACGCGTCAATTTCAAAGCGTCCCTGGAGATTCCCCTGACGATCCGCCTGAACGAGCATCTGAGAAATGTCCGGATAGCTCGCCCCGAACTCGGCAGCGGCACGAATGACCTCTTCGACGCGTTTCGAAACGACCTTTCGTTTGTCGTCGCCGTACGGCATGAACCGGCTGACGGTGATCGTGTCACTGCCCGGTCGTGAGGTCACCAGAATGTGGTTGCCGGCTCGAACAGCCATCGGCGTGATGAATTCCTGATCGGCTCCGAAGAGCACAACCTCGGCGCGTTTTCGATTGGTCACATGCACCATCGGATCGCCCGTCGTTTCCAGTGGGTGCAGCCAGAACTCTTTGCGAAGATGCTCACCCGCGATGAAGGGATCGTTCCGGTCGAGAGTCCACAACGCTCGGAAAGCTCCGTAGCGTGCCTCAGCACTGTCGGTCGTCTTGCCGTCGACATCGACTTGAACGTTCATCAGATCACGCAGTGCCATGTGAGCTTCCGGGTCGTCGAGAATCGACAGACTGGCGTACGCAAACACGCGGAACGCCCGCTCCTGCTGAGCAGCTTCTTTCAACACGTCGACTCCGGCTGACTCGCCGAGATACGACAACGCGTGCGCCGCGTGGAAGCGACATTCCAGATGCTTGCTCTTGAGGCCGGTTTTCAGCACCGAGACAGCTTCGTCGCCGATCGCTTCCAGGCGAAGGGCCGCACGCTGAGCTTTCTCCGGTTGGAGCAGATCGTGCTCAAGACGCTGCAGACGAACGCGGCGAGAAACCGCAGTTTCTCGAAACGCGATGTTCTGAACGACCTGCAGAAACCTCGGGTAGTTGTGTTTGTAGAGCGGGTGGACCTTCAACAGAATTCGCTGATCGGTTTGAGCTTTTGCCAGCGGCTCTCGCAGACCGTACTCGTCGTACGCGAAAAATCGCTGACCAATCTTGTCAGCCAGTCGCGTGATGTTTCGATAGGTTCGGAAGTTCGACCGCACGTACAACGCCATGTCTCGTTCGATCAGCGAGACTCCGCCGCCCAGAACGCGACCACGTTTCAGCACGCCGGCCAGGTTTTCCGTTTCGCCCTCTTCCGGGGAAATCATGATCGGACCATTCGCCTTCGCGACGACGTGACCTTTCATGACGCCCTGCCCCGGCACCAGAGCCGTTTCGCTGAGGATTGTTTCCATCAGCCGTCCGCCGTTAAGACTGGTCGCTCCGGAGTCCCCAGGCACTCGAATATCGACGTCAAACCTTTCGCCTTTGGAAATCAGCGGCGGAAGGTAGGCTCGAACCACGACCAGAGCCGTGTCCGGAGAGCGAATGATTTCTTTCCAGTCGCGAATGTTGCGGCGGCGCATGTCATCGACAAGAGCTTCGCGATACGTGCTGGGAGGAGGATCTCCGCCGGTTCCGTTCAGACCAACGACCAGGCCGACACCTTCCAGAACAACTCGATGCAGACCGGTGAACGTTGTGTAGTCACCGACCATCGGCACTTCGACTTTGGTCGTCAACTCGTCGTCAAATTCATCCGACGAGTCTTCGTTCTTCTCGGGACTTTGTGACCTCATGCTGAGTTTTGACCCCAGCTTTGAAAAGTCCGGAGTCTCCAGGCCAAGCTGCGAACAACCCACCGAGAACGACAGCAGCGAAACGGCCAGCCCTGCGAAAATCACAGTCGAGCAGCGACTCGACACCGAGCCTGCGCAGCCAATGACTGGCTGTTTTTTTCGACGCGGATCCGGGCTTCGACGCTGAGATCCAGATTGGGTCCAGCATAAACACGCCACGCGTGCGCACAGGTTAACGGCCATAAGATGGCGTCCGGATAGATTGCGAGGTGGGATGACTTCACGCCGCCGGAACCGGCTGCGTCAACGTCGGAAGGATGGGGAATCAGAGAAGAGATTTAGTCGTCAGGAACTGCAGAAAGTGAGTCTGCAGCCGTCAGGTGCCGATGCGAAGGTCCACGAAAAGACCGCCCCATCGGGTCATGGTCAGGAAGGGACCGGGAGAATAGCGCCGCTCCGCATTTCGGGTCAACACGGCTTCGCAGCGGTACGGCTTCGCAGCCACGAAACCAGCGGAGCGAGCCACAGCACGATGCACAGTGCGCCGAGTCCCGCGGCGATCGGGCGACCGAAGAATGCCGCAAACGAGTCAGACTTTGTCAGACTCTGGACGAAAGCCTCTTCGAGACGGCCTCCCAGGATGATGCCCAGAACGACCGGCCCTGCCGGAACTTCGAACCGTTCCAGCACGACACCGAGCAGCCCCATTGCCAGCATCACGCCGACATCGAAGTAGCTGCCATCGATCGCGAACGCTCCCACGATGCAGAACATCAGGATCAGCGGAAGAATGATCTGCCTCGGAATTCTGATGATCAGCGAGCCAGTTCGAATCGCCAGAAACCCCAGCGGAATCAGCAGCAGATTCGCCAGAATAAACGTGATGTAAATTCCGTAAACCAGCGGAAGCTGAACCGGATCGGTAAAAATGCCCGGCCCCGGCTGGATGTTCTTCATCAGGAGCACCCCGATCACGATCGCCGTGACCGAGTCGCCAGGAATTCCCAGAACGAGAGCCGGAATCCACGCTCCCGCCAGCGACGCATTGTTCGCTGTCGTCGCGTCAGCGATCCCGTCGAGCGATCCCTTGCCGTACTCGGCCTTCTGCTCAGACGTCGCCCGACGTTTCGAAATGGCGTACGAAACCCAGGCGGCAATGTCCGCCCCGGCTCCCGGCAACATTCCAATCGCCGCTCCGATTCCACTGCTCGTCGCAACGCGTGAGCCCGACTTCGCCAATCGTTGCCCAACTCCGCCAAAGACTTCGCCGATCGCCTGGCTCAGCCAGTTTCCACTTGCAGCTTTAGCTTTCGTCTCGGTCACCGTCGAAACGAGAGCTGCTTCCGGAATTCGCTTCAAAAAGTTGCGCAGCACTTCGGCCAGTCCGAACAGTCCAATCATCGCGGGGATAAAGTTGATTCCTGTGATCAGGTCGTCGGATCCAAAGGTCAGCCGCGGAACGCTGTGAGTCGACCCCAGCCCGACGCAACTAAGCAGTAACCCGATCGACAGAGACAGCAACCCCTTCGCGAGTGACCCGCGAGACACAACGGCGGCACAGCTCAGCCCGAGCACGCAGAGCCAGAAGTATTCGTAGCTGGAAAACTCAAACGCGATCCTCGCCAGCTGCGGAGCGAGAAAGATCAGCACCATCGCTCCGACCAGTCCGCCGACCACGCTGTAAACCAGCGAGACTCCCAGAGCCTGTTGGTGCCGGCCCTGCTGAGTCAGTGAATAAGCGTCGTCGACGTAAGCGGCCGATGACGGCGTGCCGGGAATCCTCATCAGCGTTGTTGGGATATCTCCGGCAAAAATGCAGCACGCTTCCATCGTGACGATGGCGGCGAGTCCGGAAATCGGGTCGAGAAAAAACGTAAACGGCACCATCAGCGCGACCGCCATCGTGGCCGTCAATCCAGGAATCGCTCCAACGAACAGCCCGTAGGATGCCGACACCAGAATTACGGCCAGCACTTTCAGCGTGAGCGTGCTCTCAAGTGCTGTCAGAAAAGCGTCGCTCATCAAGGTCTCCAGAGCCGTCATTCAGGTTGACTGTCATTCTTAAAAATCGCAGAGGTCGCAGAGGAGAAAAACGCAGAGTATGAGGAGTTCTCTCCTTTTCCCTCGGCGAAACCTCTCCGTCCTCTGCGATTAAATTTCCGTCACGTCAGAAGATCCCAATTGGCAACGGCACTCGCAGCAGCCCGGAAAACAGCTCATAGATTCCGACTGAAGCCACGATCGCAACGATGGCGGATGTCAGAACTCTTGCTCCCAACAGTTTCGATGTGACGAAGAGAATGATCGCCGAAGTCACGACGAACCCGAGCACGTCTGCTGCGAGCATGTGAAAGATCACGGCAGCCACGACGGCGCCTGAAAAAAACAAAGCTCGCGGTGACGTCGAGCCTTCGGATGTAGTCGCGTTTTGAATGCTGGCGTCCGGTGTGGACGATTCCTCGACGACCGTTGGCCGACGGCGGGAACCGATCAGAACCGAGATGAGCGACAGGCCAAACATTCCGCCGGCAATCGCCGGAAAGACGTTCGGCCCGACCGGTCCGGACCGCACTGATTGAAACTCGGGACGCGTCAGAATCGCTCCGAATAATTCGTCGTTTCGTTTCAGGAATTCAGCGAACTCGGCCGTCGGTCGGGACGTGTGGTCAAACCCCTGGCGATCCATGAACTCGGGAAACGACTCGCCATTCACTCGGGCTTCGCCACTGACGATCCGTTTCAGAACGGTGACCAGCTTTTCCTGAATTTCCGGCGGAGTGTCTTTCGCAACTCCCAGGCCGCGCCAGCCCGCCAGCGTCCAGTCAGAGCCCTGTTCCTTCAACGTGGGGTAGTCTTTGAAATCTTCCGAGACCTGGCGTTCGTCGGCCATGACCCCAACGCATCGGACGTCGCCGGAGACAAGCAGACTTTTCGCTTCCGGAAGACTGCAACAAACGAGGTCCAGGTCGCCGGTCATCAGTTCCTGAAGCGATGGGGCCGAGCCTTGCGACGGCATCCAGATCACGTCGGTCGGTTTCTGGTCGAGCGAAATCAACCACCCAGCCAGAGCCAGGTGCCACGCGGCAAGTGCGGCTGTTCCGGACGCTTTCAATTCTCCAGGCCGATCTTTGATCGCCGCTTCCAGATCCTTGACCGTTTGAAAGGGAGAATCCGACTTCACAAACAGAGCTGCCGGATCCTCGTTGAGCGACATCAGCGGAGCGGCGTCTTCCCACGTCAGGTCCGTCAAATTCCGCCAGTGAAGCATGCTCAGTTCGAGCGTCATCATCGAAATCGTATAGCCGTCCGGTTTCGCTCGAATCCCTCGCGAGTGCCCGGTCACTCCCTGTCCGCCGGTCGCGTTGACAACGTTGACCGGAACTCCAAGTTCGCTTTCCAGAAAGACCGCCATCTGTCGAGAGACGCGATCAGTCCCGCCGCCAACCGCCCACGGACACACCAGCGTGATCGGTCGCGACGGATACTCACTTGATTGCTGACAACCGACCAACGTTCCGAGCATCGTCAGCAACAGTCCCGCCTGAACCAGCAAACAAGGCTTCCCAGTCCGGCTCGGCGAATTCTGAACGCAGCAATTCATCATCGTTTTCTCACAGGGGCGCGACCGCAGAACAGGTCTGACAAGCGAACAGAAGAATCGATCGAGAATGTCTCGTCAACGAACCGGCGAATCAGGCAGTTGGCGAGTCAGCCAGTTCAAACTCAGATCGTGTGAGAATCTTCGGAGCATTGGCTTTTCCGACGGTGGAAGGCCTGGCGATGCGTTGGTAGTCTTCCCGCTCGATTCCGTTTTGAACTCCAGCTTCCGGTCAACCACTCCGCCATGCAGTTTCCACCCGTCGAAGAACAGCTCGCGATTATCCGCCGCGGCGTTGAAAAAATCGTCCCTGAAGAAGAGCTGGCCGGAAAGCTGCGGAAGAGTCTGGAAACGGGAACGCCGCTTCGAGTCAAGTACGGAATCGACCCGACCGGCATCGACGTCCACCTCGGCCACACCGTCCCGCTGCGAAAGATTCGGCAGTTCCAGGAACTCGGTCATCAGGCTGTCATCATTATTGGAAACGCGACGGCGCTCGTCGGCGATCCCAGCGGACGCGACGCTGCTCGCACAAAAAAGCTGACCGAAGAAGATGTCGAAAACAACGCTCGCGACTATCTGCAACAGGTCGGCAAGGTGGTGGACCTCGACAAGGCCGAAGTACACCGCAACGGCGACTGGTTCGGAAAAATGGGGTTGCCCGAAATCCTGAATCTCTGCGGCAAAGTCACCGTCGCGCAGCTTCTGACTCGGGACGATTTCGCCAAACGGTACAAAGACGAGAAACCAATCTTCCTGCACGAATGCCTGTACCCGGTGATGCAGGCGTGGGACTCGGTCGAAATCAAGTCGGACATCGAACTCGGCGGCACCGAGCAGCTTTACAGCTTCATGCTGGCTCGCGACCTGCAGAAAGACGCCGGCATCAACCAGCAGATCGGAATCATGTCGCCCATCCTGGTCGG
>JADHNX010000036.1 GCA_016779365.1 Planctomycetaceae bacterium | reverse complement strand
TTGACCCTGAGACCGTCTCAGAACGGTGGGGCTTCAAGGCCGATTTTGCACTTCGTGACGGAGCTCTGTTACGTACGGACGTCAATCCAACGGAAGGGAAACGTGTCTTCCTGAAAGATCCGTCCTTCCACAACACAATCATTCAGTTCGACTTCAAGTTGTCAGGGAAGACGACTGACCTTCGGCTCGTGACCGGCAGCGGCGGTGGCTACAACAGCGTCACGCAAATCCATCGCGAGCACTTTCAGCTCAATACGCCCGTCGATCGAGACGCTGGGATTGTGCCCGCTCAGCTTGGCGAATGCGTCCGCAAACCTCGCCCTGACCAGTGGCAAACGATGACGGTGGAATACTGGGGTGTCGAAATGATCGCGCACCTGAGTAACCGTGAATTCATTCTTGGAAAGCATCCCATCATTGATCGCACCCGCAAGTACTTTGCCTTTCAGTTCGATCTGCCTGGCGCTGCGGTCGACAACGTGCGAGTTTGGAAAGCGACCGGTCAGCGTGAGAACTGGCTGGAGACTCGCAGTAAGCTCACCGCCGTTCAAGCGGCCCGTGAACCAGTCAAGCGGGTTCCCGCCGAGCGTTACAACATCGCGTACACCAATCTCAAATCTCGTTTGACGCTCCATGACCAGACTTACCGAGATCTGGTGGCCAAACTCGACGAGCTTCAAGCCGCTCTTCATGCCGACTACGCCGATGCATTCGCCACTCACAAAGAGCTGACAAAGCATATTGCAAAGAAGAAAAAGCAACTAAGGGAGACCGACCCCGAGTGTAAGCAGATGGAGTTTGCAGTGCACAAAGCGCGCCAGGCGGAAGACGCTTACGTCCTGTCGACCAAACCCGAACTCGCGCGTCTCAAAGAGGATGGTATTGCGAAGCAGCGGTTCCTGTCTGAACTCGGACAGGTCCGCGCCGGGTTGGAAGCTGCCAGTGACCAGCAACTCGCCGCCCTGGTTGCCGAAACGGCAAAGCGTCAGGCCGCCCTCGAAGCCCGTTTTCCTGAAGCCTTCAGAAGCGTGGATGCTGCCGTCGAACAGCGCAATGCGAAACGCAAGACCCTGAACGACGATCCTGAGTTCCAAGCCCGCAACAGGGCCGTGGTGGACGCGGGCAAGGCCGTCAAGGACTACGAGCAAAAGGCGGATCCCAACCTTGCCAAACTTGCAGCCGACGCGAAAACCTATACCGACTCCCTGAAGGAATCGGCGAAGAAATGAAACCGCGGATCACCTTCACTCTTACTGTAGCGGAGCTCGTCAAGAGCTTCGGCTCAGCCACCAATACCCGGCCGAAAGTCTTGGCGACTTCCGCTACGACAAGGCATCCGGGCGTCCTGCTTGCTTCAGTCCTCTTTATCCTGACAGCGAACGCCGCGGTGCTCGCGGATCCTGTCAGTTTTGAACGCGACGTTTATCCACTGCTGGAGAAACGTTGCAACGGCTGCCATCACGCTGACAAAGTGAGTGGAGGTCTCGACCTGACGCGTCTGTCGACCATGCTTCGTGGCGGCGACGACCTGGGCTCAGCGATTATTCCCGGCAAACCTGACGAAAGCCCGCTCATCAAAGTCCTGCACGAAGGTAGCGATTATTTCATGCCGAAGGACGGCGAGCCTCTTCCCGCAGAAGAAATCGCTCTTCTGAAGAATTGGATATCGCAAGGCGCGCTGGACGACACGCCAAAGTTTGCTGACGAGCAGATCGCGTTTTTCGAAAAGGAAGTCCGTCCGATCCTGTTCGAACGCTGCTTCAAGTGCCACGCGGGCGAAGACGCCGAGAGCGGGCTGCAACTCACGTCCCGGCACGGCATCCTCCGCGGCGGTGACCGCGGCCCAGCTGCGATTGCTGGCGATCCTGCGCGCAGCTTGCTGATCGCCGCCGTCAAACACGAAGGCGGACTCAAGATGCCGCGCGGCGGCGACCGCCTGACCGATGCTCAAATTGCCTCGCTGGAAACCTGGATCCGCAATGGGCTTCCCTGGCCAGGCAATTCGCGCGTCCTGACCCGCCAGAAGCAATTCACCATTTCCGACGCGGACCGAAATCACTGGGCCTTCCGGGCTCTCTCCACCAACCCGCGATCCTGGTCCATCGACTCCACCCTGGAAAAACGTCACCAGTCTGCCGGACTCACTCCGGCCCCGCGCGCCGATCGGCACCGTTTGCTGCGTCGCCTGACCTACGACCTCATAGGCTACCCGCCAACCATGGCTGAGATCGAAGCCTTTGTTGCCGATGAATCTCCCGATGCCTATATGAATGTCGTCAACCGATTGTTGGACGACGAACTTTTTGGGTCGCGCTGGGGCCGGCACTGGCTCGACTATTCGCGAAACGGCGCGAACGGCCAATCGAATCGTGGCCCGGAAATGGATCCCGACCGTTATGCCAGGTGGGTCGCGCAATGCCTTAACGAAGACCGTCGCTACGATTGGTTCGTCCGCGTTCATCTCGCTGGTGATCGGATGCCGGCTCCGGATGGCTCGGCCTACTCCATCGACCAAGCCATTGCAGCCGCAGTGCCATTGAACGGTCCACGCACGTTCGCTCGCGCCGAAACCGACACCTTCATTTTAATGGATAAGCTTGACGAAGGTGTGGAGTTTCTTGGCCGTTCTCTGCTTGGTGTCAGCCTCGAATGCGCCCGCTGCCACGACCACAAGTTTGATCCTGTTTCCCAGCGTGACTATTACGCGCTGTTGGGGATATTTCAGAGTTCGTGGTACGGACCAGTTCCGGCCGACACGGCCTCTCCAGCCGCTGCCGATGCCTCGCTGGCACAATACCGAAGGCTTTTGCAGGAACGAGCCCGCCTGGAGGGTCTGATTCGTATCGCTGGCACGCGAAAGAGCATTAACGGCGGACAGGTTCGGAACCAGTGGTACGCCGACCGCCAGGCCGTTCTCGCTCCCAAGGAAAGACGCGTCGTCGAACTGGAAGTTGCCATCCTGGAAGCCGAGCTCAAAACGGTCGACGAAAAGATCCGTGCTGACCTTCAAAAAACCGCCATCTCAAAGAGGGCGTCTCTCACCGATTTCAAACCGCGCTTCTTTGATCGTGTTGCCTTCAAGGAACTCGGCTATGAAATTCATGGCCACAAGAGTCAAGTCGGCCTCATCGCGCGTGCTACCGCCGCCAATCTTCCGGAGGTTGTTCGGGAGCTTGAGACGCTTGACAAATTCTGGCGAGATGAAATCGACGAGTGGCTTGAGCGTCATCGCTTTGGCGGTTTTCTGAAGACCGATCCCGAAGTCGCCGACGTGGCTGCGTGGGACGATCAAGTCATTCGCATTCAGGCCCAGCTCGACGCACTTGCCGCCAACCAGCAAGTGGTACGCTGCGAAGGTGGTCTCCGCCGCAGCGAGGAACTTGCCGTGTACATGCAGGAAGCGAAGGCTGACCAACGTGCATTCTATGCCGAGCTGGTGCCAGCATACGTCGGCGATGCTCGCTTGCTCCGTCGTGGGGACGTTCTCGAACCGGCTGAACTGGTTCCCCGCGGCACACCAGAATTCTTCGCCGATCCGCTAGCAAAGATCGAAGGCAGCGGTCGATTGCAGCTCGCCAATTGGCTTACCAAAACTGATTCCATTCAATCCGCTCTGGTTGCCCGAACGGCCGTAAACCGCGTTTGGCAGAATTTGTTCGGCGAAGCGCTCTGCCGAACCCCCAAGGAACTCGGTCGTCTTGGTGCGACCCCCGAAATGCCGGAACTCATCGACGGTCTCGCCGCTCACCTGATCGAATCTGATTGGTCGCTCAAGTCACTCATCCGCACCATCGTGATGAGCGACGCTTACACACGCAGCTCCATGACGACGGACGCCAACCACACGTCCGATCGCTTCAACCGTTACTTCGCGCACCAGAATGTGCGCCGTCTACAGGCGGAACCGATCCTGAACACGTTCGCTACAATCAGCGACGGCGCGCGACGCGGATTGATTCAGCAACAGAACCTGAAAGCTTCCAGAACCAGTGACTTTTTGTCCAACTTCGACGGCCCGACGACTGAAGACATCATCGATCAGCGAACACAATCCATCTCGGCAACCCAGGCCCTGTTCCTGATGAATGCCCGCAACGCCTACAACGACGTTGCCAGTGCACTCCGCCAGCGTCACCGAGCGGATAAGCAAAGCGATCTCTCCAGTATGCTGGAGCCGCTTTTCCTGGAAATCCTGGGCCGCCCACTCACCCACGCAGACCGCGCGTTTGCCGAATCGTTTGTGAGCAAACGACGCCGCGATACCGGAGGTGAGAATCTGGTGGAAGAGATCCACGAATTCATTCACCTGCTGCTCTGCAGCAACGAACTTTTGTATATCGAGTGACAGAATCATCATGACCAACCGCCGCCACTTTCTGCATCGACTTGGAATCCTTTCCGGGATTACTGCGACCGGTACGTTTTGGACCAACGAAGACGGTCTTGCCGCAACGCCGCAGATGCTGCATCACCCCGCGAAGATCAAGAGTGTCATCTTCTATTATTGCAACGGAGGCCCGGCGCAAAGCCACACGTTCGACCCGCCCCGCCGCGTCCTTGACGAATCGCTCCACCCCTATAGTTTCAAAAAATGTGGCCAGTCCGGCCTGGAGATTTCCGAAGTCTTTCCGCACCTTCAGCAATCCGCCGATGACCTGTGCCTGATTCGCTCGGGCTACGGTGCCAAGGCCACGCACAACGAAGGCGGCCGGTACATTTTCACTGGCAGCAACTCGTTGGGCGCAAGTCTCGGCGCATGGATGTTACACGGCATGGGTTCCGGCAACCCAAGCCTTCCCGGCTTCGTCGTTCTCACTGGCCGAGCACCGGGGGATAAATGGGCGCTCAGCGACGGCAGCGTTCTGGGCGGCGCCAGGTCCTATGGTGCTGGTGGCCTGCCGCCTTCGCTGCAAGCCCAACTTGTTCGTGACCTCGATAAACCGATCGCCAACCTCGACGGCTTCAGCAGCGACGGCAATCAGCGACGCTTCCTCGACCAGCTTTCGGCATTCAATGCGGGGTTCACCGAAAGACACCCTCACGTCCCGGACCTCGTCGCTCGTAACGAGTCTTTCGAAACTGCATACCGCATGCAGTCCGCAGCTCCCGAAGCCTTTGATCTCTCGGCTGAGATCTCCAAAACCGCGATTCGAAAACGCTACGGCATTGACCCTCAGCCAACTCGCAGCACCGGCACCAAACTCCTTCTTGCCCGCCGACTGGTCGAATGGGGAGTCCGATTTGTACTTGTCCCCTCAATGAAGGTTCCGAGTCTGGAAGGAGGCGCTGTCAGCTGGGACACGCACACCCCCACCAACGTCCGCGGCGGAATTCCCAACCTGGCTCGTGCCTGTGACCAACCATTGGCTGGCTTGATTGCTGATCTCAAAGAACGCGACTTGCTGAAGACAACGCTGGTGGTCTGGGGCGGCGAAATGGGGCGCGGCGGCAGAGGCAACATGAACCACAACGGCAACGCCTTCACCTGGTGGATGGCGGGTGGCCCCGTGCCAGGCGGAACAGTTTACGGCGCCACCGATGAACTGGGCACCACTGCCGTCGAGAAACCGCTCCACGTCCGCGACCTTCATGCAACGATCCTTTGGATGTGCGGCCTCGACCATACAAAACTGAAATTCAACGGAACCGGACTCGACGACGCCTGCAAAGTCGCGAAAGAGCTTGTCGGCTGAGCCGCGGGAAGTTTTTTGTGGTGGATGAGGTTACGAATCCCTGACAGAAATCTCGGGACTCGTGACCTCGTCCACTACGGACAGAATACCTCACGAAATCCGCCACGCATGAAAACTCCATTACCAATACTGCTCGCGATTCTGGCCTCAAATGCCGCTGAAGTTCGCGCCGAACAGGCGCATCTGCGCCCCGCGAAACCGAACATCATCATCATGATGGCGGACGACATGGGAATCGGAGACACCAGCGCTTATCTCGGAGTGCGCCTAAGTCCAAATGCACCGCCAATCCAACGGACGCTGCGGACTGCGAATCTCGAACGCTTTTCTCAATCAGCAATTGTTTTCACCGATGGATATGCGCCGGCCTCAATGTGTAGCTCGACTCGTTATTCATTGTTAACCGGACGATTCGCTCATCGGTCGTACCTGAAGAAACAGGGCTGGCTGCCGCACGGTCCGAATACTCCGATGATCCAGCAGGCGCTAACAACGTTGCCCGAAATGCTGCAGGCCAGCGGTTATCGCACCACCGGAATCGGCAAGTACCACGTCGGTATGTCATTTGACAACGGGGAGGGGAAACCTGCCGCTGATTTTTACTTTCGCGATGTGGACTTCAAAAAACCTCTGCTCGATGGTCCAACACACCATGGTTTCAATGAATATTTCGGTGTGCCGGGCAATACCGAAGACCCGCTCGACACTGAGCCGCGCGTTCCAATTCGAAACGATCGTTTCACTTTCACCGATCGCTCTCGCATGAAGTTGATCGGCATGAAGAAACGTGAAGGGCGTATCCTTGCTGCGCCCAACTGGGACCTGGCAGACCTTGGGCCTCTTTTCCTGCAGGAGGCTCAGGCATTCATCACTCGCCAATCACAAAAGGACGACGAGCCGTTCTTCCTCTACTACGTGCCCTGTGCCAATCATCTTCAAACCAACCCGGGTGGAGACTATGCCGTTCCCGAGGAAATCGCCGGAACGCCGATCAAAGGCAAAAGCCGCTACTCTGATAACTCAGCCGCGAGCGATCGCGAGGACATGGTTTTGGAAAACGACGTTGTTCTCGGCAAGCTGCTGACCCAGCTCAAGACGACCGACGATCCTCGCTGGCCTGGTCACAAGCTGATTGAAAACACGCTTATTATCTTCACCAGTGACAACGGCCCGAACGTTGGAGACAACTTGGGCCGAAATCAGGAGAGCGGCGGACTGCGCGGCAAGAAAGCGAAACTTTGGGAAGGCGGCATCCGTGTCCCGTTCATCGTTTCATGGCCGGCCGTACTCGAAGGCGGAAGACTGAACCGCTCGATTGTGACGTTGACCGATCTGTACGCGACGCTCGCTCGCGTTGTCGGACACTCGCTTGCCCCCGACGAAGCCCAGGACAGCCATGACGTCTTTGCATACTGGACGAATACTCCCGACTCACCAGACACTCGCCCGCGAGTGTTCTTCTGTCATCTGGGACCACCTTATCTCAATGACGCTCTGGCGATTCGACAGGGCACGAACAAGCTAATCGTCGGCGGTGGCTTTCAGCCACGTCCGATGCGTGGCACACCCTCCGGCGAGATTTCACGAAATCAAATAGAAAAAGCCCGTGAACCGATTTGAGTCGGTAAATCACGGGCTTTATGGAAGTGAAATTTCAGATTTCAGTTTCAGGAAATCGAGTGAAGTGAAATTCAGGTTGAAATTAGCGACGATTCTTTGCGGCCAGTTTTCGCCATTTCATCACTTCGTAAACATCATCAGCCGCGTCCCAGAGGATTCGAAGCTCCGGTGCAGAACGATCCTCCATGCACCTGCTCAGCGTCGGCGCGGAGACGTTGATTCTGGCGGCAAGTTCAGCCTGTGTGGGCTTGGGTAGTAAAACCGGCGTTCCGGTTCTAGCCTCAGTGTCGAACGCATGATCGGCCGCTGCCACAATGTGGGCATTGAGTTCCCGGCGTAAAGCCTCAATCGCTGCTGCACGCGTGGATCGCTTCGGCTTGGGTTTGGCTGGCTTTGGCGCACTTTCCAAAGAATCAAACCGGCCATTGATGGCATCATCATCCAGTTGAAAGCCGTTACCATCCCAATCCAGCACATCCTCCAGCCCCACGACGACGCAGCTAAGCTGCTCTGATAACTTCAGGGCCGAAACGCGAGTTGGAGTGAAGACGCATGATTTGCCATGGCTACCGAGCACATCACAAACTGTGGACATCAGAGCATCGTCCGAACCGCATGTAAAATACACTTCGCGCGAACGTTCACCAATCTTGTGTCTCCCTATTCGCCAGAGACCGAGCCGATTAAGACTTTCAACTGCAAGGCGATAACCTTCGAAGATTGATTCCAGCAGACGCTGACTATCAATCTCATATGAGACCCGCATTGACTCGCCGGTTTCTCGTGCCTATGATCCATCGTCGATCAACGATAAAGGAGACTTGGCCAGTGGCCACAGCTAAGAAACGTCAGAAAGAATGTGATTCGCGGCCGGTCAAGTTGCCGGACGATGCGAGTGCTGATCTTTTGGCCGGTCTGGCTTGGGCAGTGGCTCATCCAGCCCGCGTTCGGATCGTGCGGCTTTTGATCAATCGAGAAGCGTGCGTGTGTGGTGAGATTGTCGCCGAGCTACCGCTGGCCCAGTCGACGGTTTCACAACACCTCAAAATCCTGAAGGAATCGGGACTGATCCAGGGCGAAATCGACGGTCCGAAGGTCTGCTACTGCATCAACCGTGAAAAGCTCGCCGATCTGAAGCAACTGATCGCGAACCTTTGAGTTTTTTTGAACACACCCATCGCCTTTCGACGATAAACGATATAGGGATAACTGAGAAGGGAGAAGTGAAATGAGCACCGTTCAAATCTATGACAAAGCAATGTGTTGTTCGACGGGGATTTGTGGTCCGCAGGTTGATCCTGTGCTGCCCCGGTTCGCGGGAGACCTTGAATGGCTGAAGTCAAAAGGCCATCAGGTCGAGCGGTTCAACCTGAGTCAACAACCAGCCGAGTACGCCAAGAACCCGGTTGTTCAGCAAATGCTGCAATCAGAAGGCGTAGAAAGCCTGCCACTGGTGATTGTTGATGGTCGGATTGCCAGTCGCAGTGAGTACCCGACGCGGGAGAATCTCGCTCTGTGGACTGGGACAGCATTGAACGAATCAGTCCTTCCTGTGGTTTCAGAAGACGGCGGAGGCTGCTGCGGCAACTCCGGCTGCTGTTGAGGTGCCACGATGAAACATCTTGATCATCCCACGCGCATCCTGTTCTTCACTGGAAAAGGGGGTGTCGGCAAAACGACGATGGCGTGCGCCACTGCCGTGCAACGTGCTGACCAGGGGAAACGGGTGCTGCTCGTCTCCACGGACCCAGCCTCGAATCTTCATGATGTATTGGCGACCCGGATTGGCTACGAGCCAACGCCGATTGTTGGCGTACCCGGTCTGTTCGCGATGAACATCGACCCGGCCGAGTCGGCCCGCGCTTATCGTGAACGCATGGTTGAGCCTTATCGCGGTCTCTTACCTGACGCTGCGGTCGCCAGTATGGAAGAACAGTTCTCTGGTTCCTGCACTCTGGAGATCGCGGCCTTCGACGAGTTCTCACGTTTACTTGGCGATGAATCCGCGACAGCGGACTACGACCACGTCATCTTCGATACGGCTCCAACTGGCCACACGTTGCGACTCTTGACGTTACCGTCCGCCTGGTCTGGTTTCATGGAGACGAACACCACGGGGACGTCCTGCCTTGGTCCGCTGGCCGGATTACAGTCTCAGCAGAAGCTCTATCAGCAGTCGGTGTCGACACTCTCCGACGCCGAGAAAACAACACTGGTGCTGGTCACCCGCCCGGATGCTTCGGCTTTGAATGAGGCAGCCCGTACCAGTACCGAGTTGCGGCAGCTCGGAGTCGCCAATCAGCAGTTGATTGTGAATGGGCTGTTTGTTGCCAGCGATCACAACGATCAGCTCGCCATCGCCATGGAACAACGCTCTGCCAGCGTTCTGGAATCCATGCCCGATACGCTCGCCAATTTGCCTCGCACCGATGTCGCACTGACCGCTGGAAATGTCCTTGGAATCGAACTCCTGCGAATGATTGGAACTGCGAGTGAATCTGACTCGTCTGCGTCACAAGAAACGGCACCTGCTACAAGCGAACTTCCAGGTCTCGATGCACTGATTCCCGAACTGGAGGCATCGGGGCACGGAGTCATTTTGGCGATGGGGAAAGGAGGTGTCGGCAAGACGACCGTAGCAGGCAGTATCGCTGTCGCCTTGGCGGACCGAGGTTATGACGTCCATCTCTCGACAACTGATCCAGCCGCACACGTCAAGGCAACTCTGGCGGCAGAGTCGATGCCCCACTTGACGGTCAGTCGCATTGACCCGGTACAGGAGACAGCTGAGTACACCGCTGAAGTAATGCAGACTGCCGGAGCCGATTTGGACGAGGGTGGTCGTGCCTTGCTGGAAGAAGACCTGCGTTCCCCCTGCACGGAAGAAATTGCTGTGTTCCGCGCATTCGCTCGGGCCGTGGCAGAAGGAACGGACAAGTTTGTGGTCCTTGATACGGCTCCCACTGGACACACGATTCTATTGCTCGATTCCGCACTGGCCTATCACCGCGAAGTCACGCGCCAGTCGCAGCAGATGCCGGACTCAGTCCAGAATCTGTTGCCAAGACTTCGCGACCCTGAGTTCACACGCGTGATGATCGTCACGCTGCCGGAAGCGACACCAGTCCATGAAGCCACGCAGCTTCAAAACGACCTGCGTCGCGCCGAGATCGAACCATTTGCCTGGGTGGTCAACCAGAGCCTTGCACCACTCGTGGTGACCGACCCAATCCTGAAACAGCGTCAACAGAGTGAGCAACCATTCATCCGAGAAGTCCGCGATGAGTTGGCCGCTCGACTCGCCGTCATCCCCATGCTGGCGGAGCCGCCGGTTGGTATTTCCTCCTTACGACAAATCACAGCTCAGGCCGTTGCCAATCGCTAAACCGAATAACCCCCAACAGGAATTGATTGATGTCCAAATCGAAAGTTCTCTTTCTCTGCACCGGAAACTCATGCCGTAGCCAGATGGCCGAAGGCTGGGCCAGGCACTTGCATGGCGACCGAATTGAAGCCTACTCGGCTGGCATCGAAGCGCATGGCATGAATCCAAATGCCATCAAAGTCATGGCCGAAGCGGGCGTGGACATTACCGGCCAATCCTCGAAGCTGGCCAGTACGTTGGAAGATGTCCCGCTGGATGTTGTCATCACTGTCTGCGGTCACGCAGACGAGAATTGTCCCGCGTTTCTGGGGAAAGCCCGAGTGGTGCATGTCGGCTTTGATGATCCACCGAAGTTAGCAAAGACGGCTGCGACCGAGGAAGAAGCCCTCGATCACTACCGCCGCGTTCGCGATGAAATCCGCAAGTTCATTGCCAATGACCTACTTGATGTGATCTCCAACTGACGGGACCAGATCTCATCGCACTGGCAAGTCAGTGGCTTGCTGAAGCACTACTACCTGAAGGCGGCGTAGTGATATTCAGTTGACGCTTGGTTGCTTCTTGCGATTGGTATTGGCTCCACGCCCACGCTGCTTCTTGCCCTGGCGGACTGACGTTGGATCGAAACTCGGATTCGGTTCGGTAGGTCTGGGTGCGGCGAGTGATGTCTGCCATTGGCTGAGTGACTCCTTGAGTTCCTGTGTTCGCTCAGGTAGCCGAGCTGCCGGGTTCCGAGTTTCGCCGGGGTCGTCGCTCAGGTTGTAGAGTTCCAGGGACTGGTCCTCAAATTTCTGAATCAGCTTCCAGTCGCCACTCCGAATGGCACTACACGGCTCGCCTCGACCGATGTAGCAGGGGAAGTGCCAGAAGACCGACTCGCGATCGAGCGCCGCACCCTGTGTGATAGCGGGCAACAGATTCACGCCGTCGATCTGCTGTTCGTTCGGTAGCTTGGCCCCGGCCAGGGCTGCCAGAGTCGGGTAGAAGTCCATGCTGAGGCTCGGTTCGTCAAAAGATCGACCGGGACTTTCGATTCCACTCCACCACACAGCACACGGAACCCGAATCCCACCTTCGTAGAGTGCTCCCTTGCTGCCGTTGAGCGGCGCGACGTACTGCGGAGTGCCCCCATTGTCGCTCGTGAACACAATCAATGTGTTTTCGCTCAGGCTCAATCGCTCCAGGTGTGACATCAGGCGACCGACGTTGTCGTCAGGTGAGCTTGGAACGAGAATACCGGCATCAATCAACCGGTATAAAAATTCCGCCTGTGGCCGGCGAAAGTCATACGCATCAAACCGTGGCGGCTGTAGCTCCCAACGTGTTAGAAGCCGTCTGAGTGGATCGTCCACAATCGATGTTCCACCGCTTGAGATACTTTTGGATGATTTCAATTCGTTCGCTACGCTCGCTTCGCACGTTGCATGTATTTGGGAAACTAACAGTGATGGTTTGACGGCCAGGTTTACGATCCGCTTTGGGTAGAAACTCGAAATGGATGGCCACAGAGATGATATTCCACTGACTAAGACTTCTCACGTCACTCTGCAGAGTCTCCTGGATTGCACGGTAGATCGATTCACCGGGATTTGTGCGGTCAATAGCAACGTCCAGCTTCCTGCCGTTGGATTGGTGCGCGATCCGCATGCGTACAACCTGTGCAGCCACACAGTCCTGTGGATCGGTTTGCAGGTGAAAATCAGGATCTTTCAGCTGATTCATCTCAAACGTTTTAGTGGGCGATTGATCCGAGAGCGTACCACCGAGGATGCAGGCCGCAAAACAGTTTTCCAGCCCTTCCTTCATTCGCTTGGGCAGCTTGGCATACGTTTCCAGTGATCCAGCACTTTGGTCATACGCAAAAACCCTCCCCGAACACAACCTTCTTACGGAAAGTTCTCTGTTTTGCAAATCGCGTAAGCATTGAACGAACAATGACTTAGCGATTCCGAGTCCGTTTCGGTGGGGGTCGAGCGGAAGCAACGCTCTACGGAAAATCGGACACAGAAGAGGGGGTTCGTTGCGCTCTCTGTTTTTCGCTCTGACTGGCTGGTTAACAGCCTGGCTGTTAACCCCGCTGTCGGATCGGCTTTGGCGGTACCAACCGCTCCGGGACGCGGTAAGTCTCAGGTGGAGAAGCACAACTGCTAAAGGATGCGGATTCTCTCGGTCTCAACGTGGCCGCCTTCGGCAATCAGCGCGTTCGGTCTTCGATTCCCCTTGTGGCCAGCACAGCGAATCTTACCCTGCCGTTTGAGCGGGGTACAAAAACTCCGCCACTCCCATTCTCACAGGATTGGCAAGGATTCGACAACTCCCATGGCGGCGATCATTCACCCTCTCCTGACGCTCTTGGCATCGTGTTCGCGGCAGGAACTGGCCCGGCAGAACCGCTACCTGAAGGTGGAGAATCAAATCCTGCGATCCAAATTACCCCAGCGGATCACGCTCAGCAATCAGGAGCGTCGCATTCTGGTGCGGCACGGCAAGAAGCTTGGTCCGCGGATCAGGGAGTTGATCTCAATCGTCAGCTACTCGACGTTTCGCAAGTGGATTCGAAGCATCGAAGATGGACCAAAGAATCGTCCCGCGAATCCATCAGGAAAGTCGGGTCGACCACGAATCGACGAGAGTATCAGCGACGCGATCATCCGCATCAGGAAGGAGACTGGGTGGGGATACACCAAAATCGTTCAGACGATGAGAAGGCTGGGCCACAAGATTTCTCGGCAGACGGTGAAGAACGTCCTGGTCGAAGCCGGACTCGGCCCCGAGCCACACGATCATCCCGATACCTGGTCCGACTTTCTCAAGCGACACGCTGAAACGCTGTGGCAATGCGACTTCGCATGCAAACGGAAGTGGACGATCAAAGGAATGGTCGATCTTTACTTTCTCGTCTTCATCCACGTTGGCTCGCGCCGGATTTGGATCTCGCCCTGCACAGCTAACCCAAATAGCGACTGGACTGCTCAACAGGCCCGCAACTTTTCGATGCACCTCCAGGACCAAGAAGTACTGGAATGCAAGATCCTTTGCCGCGACAACGACAGCAAATACACAGAAGCGTTTGACGGAGTGTTCAAATCGGAAGGTTGTCAAATCAAGCGAACGACTCCGATGTCGCCGAATCTCCAGGCGCATGTTGAGCGAGTTATCCAGACGCTCAAGCATGAAGTACTCAACGGATTCTGTATTGTCACGAATCAACACTTGGACAATATTCTTCGAACCGCGGTGGATTGGTACAATCGTCGGCGTGGACATTCTGCCCGTGATCATCTGCCGCCAGTCCGAGACGACGGCGAGCCACCGCTGGTCGATCTAGCGAAACGCAAGCTTGTCTGCCATGCCGAACTTGGTGGGCATCTGAAGTCATACCGCGCCGCAGTGTGAGCGCCAGAATCGGACGTTTTCGTCACTCCCGTTTCCCACCAACCAACCGTGTGAACAGCCACGGACTGCGCGGTCCGCTGCGCGATGTCGAAAACTCTCGGACGCACAGGCTCTTCAGACTCGCATGGCCAACCCAAAGTAGCGAATCACAGAGGCACTCCGTTCACTGACCCACATCCATTTGCCCTCGAAAACGCGTATCTTTCATGTGGCAACATTTTTGTACCGCGCATTCGCCATCAGGTACGGCTTTCAAGTCCATTAGAACGCTGCTTGCAGAACGGCGCTGAGAAAACCGCCGCTGGGCTTGCCACGTGTTTGAAAGTAGATGTTTCCAGGGCCGGTCACCTTCCGCAGGCAGTTCTTCGACCTTCTTCTTCCCAAGAGCACGGTTTATGATTACTTCGCTCGATGGCGTTACGATGGCACGCTGCGAAGGATCAATGATCGACTCATGGGTGCCATTCGGATGCTCGAAGCACCTAGCGAAGAGATGGAACCAAGTGCAGCAAGCATTGACAGCCAAAGCGTCAAGACGAGCGAGCGAAGCAGCAGTCGTGGATACGACGGCGGTGATGGCATTGGCAAGAACATGCTGGGCCGCACCCTGATGGTAATGGGGGAGAAGCTGCGTGAACAGCAAACAGAGTAGAGGGG
>JADHNX010000035.1 GCA_016779365.1 Planctomycetaceae bacterium | reverse complement strand
AATGAATTACCCATTGACCAGCCCATGTTCGATTGCCCTGCACACAACCACACTTCGCCAATCGCGACTTGTTTGATTTCGATCGCGTCCGTGTCTCCTTTGATGGTTAGGTAGTGACCTGTCCCAGCCTTTGGAGTCGGCAGAAACAGCTTCCAGCGACCGTCTTGATCGGATTCTGCCGAGACGTTGGCTCCCCAACTACTTATTGCCGTCACCGTTTCGCCTGACTTCGCCCAGCCCCAGACGGTATTCTTGGTTTGCTGTTGCAGGATCATGTTGTCGCAAAACAGACGAGGCAATCGTAATGAGTCTGTGATGACCTCTGGAGGCCCGATCGCCTGGGGCCGTTTCGCCGGTAGGTTTCGCGTCTTGGGCTTTGAATAACCGACCTTTGGTTCGCTCGCTGACTTTTGGACGACGACGACTTTGGGCTCCGCCAAGTCCGCAGCATTCACCGGTACATCAATCGAGACGACGATCTTTCTCGCTCGATTATTTCTGGCAGCCTCACTCTTGACCGCCAAATGGTCGCCTTGATTGTCCGTCTTAAAGGAAGCGGCTCGGTTGTTTCCGTCAACCGAAACAAACTTTGCCTTGATCGGCATCACCTTTCCGTTGCCAAATCTCATCGCAGCTGACGTGATCTGGAAAGACAAGGAGAATCCCGCATCCAAACGATATCCTTGGGCGAGTCGCGTTAGTTCGCCGCCTTCGACTGATACGGCCATCGTGACTTGGACGGTGTCGTCGTGATCACCGATCCCATCCAAATCGAGACCCCCGATGATGATATGTGGCGATGCAATGTCACCGCTCTGCTTTGCATTGCCAGTCAAATCGTGCTTGGCATAACTGGCAGCCAGATCGGATACAGCACCGAATGTAACCCTGAGCTCTTCGGCGCGAGTCGCTGTGCTCATCAAAGCAGCAGCCAAAAGCATCGTTGTTAGTCGCAGGTGATACATTGTCAATTGCACGTGATCTCTTATCGGCGACAGAAGATTTGTCAGCCGATCGTGTTCGCAATGGGTTATTAGCGTTGACGAAACGTCTCACTTGTTGCGACGCCAATGATGAGGTCACGCAAACCGTACCCGGTCTGCGAAGCACTCATCGCGATTCGCTTGATCTCGGCCTGATCTCGAAACGTCATCCTACGCCCCGTCGCGTACGTGAGCAGCTTCTCGGTCAGTGTTTCGGCGAACCGATCCTTTCGCGCAACCAGAAGTTTCTTCAATCCGCGTTCGTCTTCAAATGACTCTCCGCTCGGAAGCTGACCGGAGCCGTTGACCTCTGGTCCTCTGTTTCCACGAGCGGGATAGCGAGTTCGGTACCCGCCGATAGGATCGAAAAACTCCAGCGCAAATCCGGCAGGATCGATGCGGCGATGGCACTCAGCACAGGTCGCGACACTCCGATGTTTATCGAGTTGTTCGCGAATCGTTGTCGTTCCTCTTGTGTCCGGTTCTAGTGGCTCGACATCTGGTGGTGGTGGTGGTGGCGGCGTACCGAGAATGTTCTCCAGCACCCAAATGCCTCGGACGACCGGTGACGTCTCGATGCCATTGGCAGTCAGCGTGAGTACGCTGCCTTGGCCCAGCAATCCACCGCGATGATCTTCTGGTTCTAACGCGACCTTTCGAAACTCCTCACCATGAACTCCTTGGATGCCATACTGAGCAGCGAGTGGTCCGTTCAGAAACGTATAGTCGCTCTCCAGAAAATTCACGATTGACCCGTTGCTCACCAGCAAGTCGCGGAAAAAGAGACGGGTCTCGGTCTTATAGCATTCCTGCAATCGGTCGTTGTAGTATTGCTCAAACGCTTTTGGGTCGGGTGGCATCGAGCCAAGTGTGTTGATTCTTAGCCACGTGTCGGTAAAGTGTTCAACGAAAGCCTGGGATCTTCCATCTCCAAGCATGCGCTGAACCTGTCTGGTCAGCTCCTCTGGATTCAACAGTCGGACCGACGCCGCCGACGCGCGTAGTTCTTCGTCCGGCATCGTGCTCCAAAGGAAGTACGACAGCCTGGCTGCAAGTTCGTGTGGTGCCAATTCGGCGCCGACTTCGTCGTTGCCTTCGTCAAGATACAGAAAACGAGGCGAAGTCAATATCGCTGCCATTCCCTGCTTGATTGCACGGCCACTAGGCTCGCCGTCGCGAATTCTCGCCTGAATGAACGCAACGTAGTGTCCGACCTCATCAGACGCTACTGGTTGGCGAAACGCGCGGCTGGCGAAGCGACGCACGACTTGATCCAGATCGATCTTTTCCGCATCGGTTTCATCACCAAACAGCAACTGATGGCTGACCGGTGGCCACTCGGGAAAGTCTGGACCTTCGATATCCATCGTCCAGACTCGAATGCGCGGACCGTGATAGACTTCCGAGAGCAACTTGTTGTTGCTGTTTTTATCGAGTTCAGCGACCAGTGATTTCGCCTCCTGATTTCCCAGTTTGGCAGCGTCACGTTGTGTCTTGGTGGCCCGGATGACCTCCGGATGATGCTTTTCTGCGACGCGGCGAATGTTCCCTTTGGAGCTCACGCCATTGGTCCAACTGACAAAGGGAATTGCACCTTTGTCGAGCCAGATTCGCTGAGTGAACACATCCGGTTTGCCATCCGGCAAGTCCCAGACTTTCATGAGCTGTCGTTGGTCAGCCGCGTTCTTAGCCAACAGTCCTTCATTGGGAGCGATCCAGAGAGCCATCTTCAACGGTTCAGATTTGTACCGGTCAAACTCTGCGTGATCGTACCCATGGTCGAGACGATTTGCTGCTGCCGCTTTCACACTCACCGTGTACCAACCGTCATCAGGAACCCCGCCTCGACGGACAAACTCTTTGACAAAGTTTGCATGACGCTCGCTCGGTTGGCCGTGGCCAATTTCCAAGTACTCGTTGTTGACGATCAGTCGCCAGGTAACAGGAGCACGCTCGTACGATTCGACCCCGTTGAAGTCCTTGGCGGTGTAACGCCAGCGTTGGGGAGTGGGAGGCTGCGCGTCAAAGAAACATGCTGCGTCGAGCGACGCCTCAGCGACTTCGAGATACCGCCGCAACTGGTGGTCAGACAACGTGAGCGATTCTCCGTTGTTGTCAAAACCGTGCTCGATCGCATCGGCCGGAAAGTCGGATGTGAATGAGAAGAACTCCTTGCGCAGTCCAAGTAGATCACTCATCGTATTGACGTACTCGAACCGATTGAGACGTCGCAGCATCGTCGTTCTCTCGGAGTCGGAATCGGACAAACTCGCCAGGTAATCAGTGATCGCCTTGACCGCTCGCGCCGTCTCGACGTCGCTTGGGTGCCTGACGCCCTTTTTCGTCGGCGGCATGTCGCCTCGATTGATCGCGTCGAGAGCTTCTTCCAGTAGTTCCGCTGCATCGCTATTGGCTTGCATCGAATCGGGAAACTGATCGAGACGCCGATCCCCCTTCTGTGTTGAAGCCCCGTGGCAGCGGTAACAATACTGCTTGAAATACGCGTTTACCGACGTTGCGAGTTGATCGCTCGGCCTTTCGGCGGCGATCGCACTGGCTGCGCAGGTCAGCAACAGGGTGGAAATGAGCGAACAAGCGATAGCCTTTGGTCTATCCCGCCTTCTTCGATCCCCGGCGAACTCGCGTCTAGCGCCTCGCGAGTCACTTTCACAACGCTCGCTCACGACGGCACCTCCAACCCACTCAGCGTCCCGCCCGAGAGGCCGAACTGATCGATCTCCATTCCGAATCGCTGCAGCATCGACACGAACAGGTTGGCCGCAGGAGTTGCGATCTTCTTGGCTGAGTCCTTGAAATAAGACTTGTGTTCGCCGTGACGGAAGCCGCCACCGGCAAGCAACAGGGGCAGATTCCTATTGGAATGAGAACTGGCATTTCCCATCCCCGATCCGAACAACACCATACAGTTGTCCAGAAGCGTTCTTCCGTTGGGTTCCTCAACCGACTTGAGCTGCTTGAGGAAGCGAGCGAGCTGCTCCATGTGAAATTGTTCAATGACTGACAATTCGGTGATGTACTCGGGGACCTTTCCGTGGTGGGTGAGTTGGTGGTATCCGCGACTGATGGCGAAGCCTCCGTAGTTCGCACCGATATCAGCCAACGCGAGCGTGATCACGCGAGTTGAATCCGTCTCGAGGGCGAGTCTCATCAAGTCATAGTACAGAGGAACTCGGTCGATAAAATCAAGGCTATTGGCACCGGGAGGGAGACGGTAGTCAGTTGGTGGTTTGGATTTGTCGAGCCACTCTCGCGACTGAACCAATTGCTTCTCAACCGATCGCACAGAATCGAAATATCGATCCAGTTTCTGACGGTCTCGCGAGCCGACTTTTCGTTTCAAAAAGTCGGCATCCGTTTTGACCAGATCAAGAATGCTTGACCTGACCGCCAGTTCTTTGTGCGCGCTGTCTCGCAAGCTTGGATCGACCCTCTGAAAAAGCAAATCGTAGATGACTTGCACATCGCCAACCCTGGGGATCGCGACTCCCGATGCGCTCCACGACAGCATGTTGTTGACGTCCCCTTTTCCGCTGGCCAACTCCAGCGAGGGATAACGTGTCTCCGCACCGACGAATTGGGCCGCCTTTTGGTCGATCGAAATGTTGGCCTCAGGCATGCCGGACGAATTCTTTGACAAAACGCCCGACAAATAGGCATGCACCCCACCGTGGCCGCCTTGTGCGTTCACACCATGATCGAGCCCCGAGAACACCGTGAAGTCATCACGAAACTCTTTCAGCGGTCGCAGGCGATCGGTGAGCACATAGTCCGTCCCCGTTTTCTCGGGAAAGAAAAGCTGCGGCACGAGACCGAAGTTCAAACCAATACAAGCCATTCGCATTGGAACTTCGGACACCGCTGTCGGGGCCGCCATTGCGTCGAGATACGGTAAAGCGAGCAGTGCCCCGCCGGTTCCACGCAGCATGGTGCGTCGATCAAGTCTTCTGGTCATTCTTTAATCTCTTTCTGTCTGTTTGATTTGGCTTCTTTGCGTACCTTTCTACGCGCTTCGCGTTCCGCTTTTTTTGTCGCTTTGTCGTCCGGAGTTGGTTCATCGGAAACTCCCAGCTCTTCCTTCAACGCTCTTGGCACCGTTACCGTCTTGCCTTTGATTTCGAGTTGTTTAACGATTCCGATCTGTTTGTCGATCTGGCCGGGTTCAGTGGCGTTCCCTCCGGGAATGAACTCTCCAAACGGACGCCCAATGACATCGAGGTCCTGCTGCATGAGATGACGCATCTCTTTCATGCGAGTGGCCTGAGCTTCATTGTAGGCCAGGTTCTTCATTTCTTTCGGGTCTCTCTTCAGGTGGTAGAGTTGATCTTCGTCAAAGAAACCTGGACGATCTGCCCCTCTTACTCCGATCCCCAAACGTCCAATGTAGGCCATGGCTCTAGGTAAGTTCTGCGGCGCGGCTCTCTTGATGGCAGCGATCTGTTCTTTGGTGTAGCGAACGGCGATGTAGGACCAATCTTTGGTGACCGTTGCTCGCGCAGCTCCCATTTCGAGATAAAGATGATTCCGCCAATCTGCGGCTGTTCCGTTCGGGAAAAGAGGCGTGAGACTCTGTCCATCGATTCGGTATGACTTCGGTATCTCCGCTTGACCAAGGTCAAAGAACGTCGGCACGAGGTCGATATTCTGCACGAGTTCATCACACACCTGCCCTGCGGCGATTCCTTTTGGCCAGCGCATGATCATGGGGACTTGGCAACTGGCATGTGAAAAGACGGATGCCTTGCCATCGCGACCGTGATCCGGCGCAAAAATCACCAGCGTGTTGTCATCGATTCCGAGTTCCTTCAGCTTTCGGAGAATCGCCCCAAGCGAATCATCGATCCACGCTTCACCAGCGACATGGCTGTCGGGATCGAATCCCTTTTCAGCGATCGTTTTCAAAAGCTCTGCCCGCGGTGTCATGACCTCGGGAAGACTTTCAACTTCCCCCTCCCCGGTGATCAGCGGGTGGTCCATGGACTTTCGCCAGGACTTATCCGGCCCGTGCAGCAGGGTGCTGCAAAGGTGAAGGTAAAAGGGGCCGTCCTTGTTCGCTTCAATGAATTCCAGAGCTGCCACCGTCGTCCACTCTGCGTTGTGCATGGAATAGGGCGGACGCACGTTCTCCGGGTAGACGTTTTTCGCCCAGGAAAAGCCCAGCGTTTTGAGGTAACGGCGCATCCAGAGTTCGTTGTGTTTGAACTGCGCCGAGGTTTCAGGCCCAGGACTCGCGTCTTTGGGAATGTCGATCCATCTGTTTTTGCCTTTGTAAAACTCCGGGAAATCCACGTCGGAAGTGAGGTGAAACTTCCCGACGAACCCGGTGGTATAACCGGCTTCACGCAGAACATTTCCGACGTTCATGTTGTCGCGTTCCAGTGCGACATTGAAATTGGGAAGCCCCTGATTCTCTTTGCCGCCGACCGCTTCGGCGTAAAGTTTGCTATGCGAGTTACCAGCAAACCGACCGGTCAGGAAGCTGTATCGAGATGGAGTACAAACCGAGCTGCTGACGTAGGCGCGAGTGAACTTCATTCCTTCCTCGACCATGCGGTCGAGACTCGGAGTGTAGGTATCGCCACCGAACGCGGCGATGCTCGATGGGTTCTGATCGTCGATCAGAAACATGATGATGTTCGGTCGCTCTCCGCGAGTGGCTGTGGCAAACATTGCCGACAGGCAGAGGATCGAAACTGAAATATTAGTTTTCATGGCGAGGTTCTGGGATAAGGACCGTCGTGGAAATTACTGTCGTAGCGGAAGTCGTCAAGAGTTTCGGCCGGACGCCGAAGATGCCGAAAGTCTTGACGACTTCCGCTACAAAAATGCGCTCCCTTCAGATCGGATCATTTGGATGAGTCTGGAGTTTGGCTGTTCTTCTTTGCTTCGCGTGCTTTGATGCGCTCGGCTTTCGCTTTTTCGCGTGCTACCTTCTTGTCTTCTTTCGACATTTTTTTGGCTGGTACTCGGGCATCGGGATTCCAGCGTTTTTCCTGCTTGCCTACCGGGTCTGCCATTTCGTCGAGCCATGCGTTGTATTTCTCCGTGAGCTCGGAAACCGCTCTCGGGTGTTTCGCAGCAAGGTCAGTGGTTTCGCTGAGATCTTTTCCGAGATCGAAGAGTTCAATACGCTTTTTCTCTGCGACCAGTTTCCAATTCCCGCTGCGAATGGCCCACTTTCCATTGGCACCCGCAGAACTCCAGTAAAGTTCGTCGTGGAGCTTGTCGGTTTCACCTTTGAGGGCGGGCAGGATACTCGTGCCATCCAGAGGTTTGTCCTTTGGCATGGGAAGTCCAGCCGCGTCGAGTGCGGTAGCAAACAGATCAATCGACCACATGGGAACGTCGCATTTTCTCCCGCCTTCCAGTTGAGCCGGCCACGAAACAATGAACGGGACATGAATTCCGCCTTCGTAGTCCATCTGCTTGAAGCCGCGAAGCGGTGCGTTGTTGGCGTGCATGGCACCAGAACCGCCATTGTCCGTGAGAAAGATCAGCAGAGTATTGTCAAAAATGTCGTGCTTCTTCAGCGAGTTCACAATCTCCCCGACTCCCATGTCGAGGTGCTTGATCATGGCCATAAGGATGTCGCGTGTTTCGTCCCCAGTAACGTTCTTGATGTCTTGCTCGGGGGCCTCCGGTGGAGCATGAACTGCGTTGTAAGCGACATAGAGAAAGAAGGGCTCCTCCTTGTGGCGGTTGATAAAGTCGACCGCTTCCTCCGTGATTCGAGTGGTGAGGTAGCCTTCTTCTTTGATGGGCGTTAGGCCACGATAAATGGGGTGATCCATGTTTGAGTGGTCAAAGTAGGGATGTGCCCCGCGCCCCATGAAGCCATAGAACTCGTCGAACCCTCGATTCATGGCGTGGTATTCTTCAGTGAGTCCGAGATGCCACTTCCCCAATGCACCAGAAATGTAACCGGCTGGCTTCAGTCGCTGAGGAATGAACACTTCATCAAGCGGAACACCTGAACCTCCCTCGCCGGCTGTATAGATTCCAAATCGTTGCTGATAACGACCTGTCATGAGTCCGGCACGAGTCGGCGAACACACGTGCCCACTGGTATAGCCCTGAGTACAGATGACGGACGAATGTGCGAGTGCATCAATATTCGGTGTACTGACTTCTGGCGGGGAGTGCGGGTTGTAGCTGACATCGGCATAGCCCTGGTCATCGGTGAGAATGATGACGATGTTCGGTTTCTGTTCCGCCAAGACGATGGAGGACATTCCGATCAAACTGAGGATCAGTGCTTTTAGGAGAATGGGGGCTTTCAGTGCGTGTCGAAGTCTCATGGTTACGATTCAGTTTTCTTCCAGGTTTACATGGATGGGGTGAGTTGAAACAGGTCTTCAATCTGTTCGCTGGTCAGAGCTGATCCGAAGAAGGCAAGCTCGTCGATCCGTCCGTGCCAGAAGCCCGATCTGTGCCTTCGCTTCTTGCCGCCGGACTCTTTCGGGATTCCCCCGATGCTGAGAGGATTGTGCGGTTGTGCTTGAAACCCATTTAAAAGCTGGGAGGAAACGAGGGCTCCGTTTCTGTAGAGCCGCAAACCTTCAGTCGTCTTGACGACGGCAACATGCGTCCAGTCTTCGAGAGGCAAAGGTGACGAATCCACTATCTGTAGAAACCGCTTTCCGCCCGCGAGTGTGAGGCCCAAATGCCCATGATCGCCAACAAACCCAAAGCGAAATGTTTCGTCGCCCGAGAGATTCATGTCTGAGACGAGAACTGCGTTCCTTGGCAATGTCTGGGTGCGGATCCAAGCCATGATGGTGAACTCTGTTGTTGGGAGTTCGAGGCCTGGGGAGATCTGCGCATATCCTCCCGCTCTGGGTCCATTCAGACGAAGGGATGAACCGATACGGCCTGGAGCGAATGGTTGGCGCCGCGTATCACCTTTCACTACGGAGGCCGTATTTTCATGACGTCTGGCAGCATCCTTCAAGGTATGCCCGTCGTCCATGACCGCCATTCGATAGTAAGCGAGCGGTAGGAGTTCACGAACGTTTCCACTATAGGTTGGCTCCGGCTCATCGAGACTTCTGAGGAATCTCTGATCGTCTACGGAGATGCCGAGTGGGATGAAAGTCGAGTGATCGATGCGAGTCGCCTGATTCATGACAAGACGAACGGGATCGATCGAGGTGTCCTGCTGCTTGGGATGGACTTCCACTTCCCCTTTGAACACGTGGACTTCACTGCTTTGTTCGCCCACGACTTCGATGGCGAATTCTGTGCCGTAATCAACGATTTCAGCATCCGGCGTTTCCACCGTGAAGCCGACACCTTGCGGAGCTACAGTGGCCGCCAAACGTCCTTCGTTCAAGATCATTAACTCAGGGCCATGAATCTCGAAAGAAGCCGGTGCTTCGATGACCACTTCGACACCTGATTCAAAGGTGATTTGAACAATGCCTTCGTCGAGTTGGTAACTGCCGGTTCGTACGGCGCTGCCATTGCCCAAGTCAGACGAGGCGCCGAACAGTTCCAGACTGGCGGCCACACTCCGGGTCAGAGAAGCGACCGTTTCGCCTGGTTTCATTTCTGATGGTGCGTTCCATGATGGCCACAGGATCACGCCGGCCAGCACCAGCGCGGCGGCCATGGCCAATGGTTTCAAAAAGCCGAAGGAAACGGAGGGAGTTGTCGGTGTCTCGGAAAGATCCGGCAACTGCAGATCCCCCAACACACCGTGTTCCCATGCCAGCATGGTGTGAACTTGGCAGTATTCGAGGTACTGCTGTTTTGCCGCCGGATGCTGGCGAATCACCTCCGCCAACCGATGACTTTGTTCCGACGAAAGCTCGCCCTCCGTAAGTTCCATGAGGAGAGACTCCAGTTCTTTGTTCTCTTCCTCTGTCATACAGCTTCCTCCGGGCGTTGAACTTTGACGCACTCGATTAAAGCGGCGCGCGCTCTGTAAAGGGCCTGCTTAGTTGAGTTCTCTGACTGACCACATTGAGCGGCGATGGATTTCAGAGTGGCACCTTCGGTGTATCGACGGCGGATGAGTTCCTGATACCGCTGGGTTAGTTTTCCGATGCAGTCGCCCAGACGTCGTTGCTTCTCTACCTGCCACTCGCTCTGCTGCTCCGCGTCTTCCGCCATGTCTCGAAGGAAATCATCGTCGAAAACAAGGCGATCCCGGGTGAGTCTGCGGCGGTGAGCCATGACCTGGAAGTAGGCGATTTTGAGCATCCAGGCACCGAAGTTGGTGCCCAGTTTGAAATCATGCGCTTTGCGCCAGAGAACGGCATTGGTCTCCTGCATGACATCCTCCGCCTGAGTGCGGTCGCCAAGAAGCGACAGTACATAGGCGTATAATCGGCTCTGATGGCTGGTCAGAAGCTGAACGAACTCGAAGGATGGTTCTGGTCCTTTTCCGGGCATGTATTTGCATTTCCGTGATCAAAACCGGCTGGTCAAGAGGGATATAGCGCGGGAGTATGGATTGGTAACGGTTGAGAGCAAGAAAACGTGCCAGAAATCATTCCGGCCCCTTTCGGCAGAAAGCTGAGGCGGTTTGAGACGCAACTCAGCTATTGTGCTGCGGATCCAGCCACACCCCTCACACTTTTGATTAGTCCAACGACGAGTTTCCAGGAATTTCCGTGTACGCGTAGTTGGAAAATCGCGTTTCGCCGACAACTGGGCGATCACCGACACGAGGTTGATCGTGGACGCGGCGAGCCAGGTTGCGCGACGCTTCCCTTCTTCGCGTTCCACCAGGACCGTCACCGGGCCCGCCAGCTCGCGCAAAAACGGCGAGGCTGCGGCCATATCTGCTTTGAATTCTTCGACGAGAACGGGAAAAGCCTCTCTCACATCGTCAAGCCATAACGGGATTCGTTGTCTGTGCTGAAGTAAGAGAGCCTTCACGAAAACCGTTGCTTCCGCTGTACTTAGCACCTTCTTCAAGGTCGGCTGGATCACTCTCTTTTAGTGCTTTCTCAAGCATTTCCAGCAATTCACGACCTTTTCCCGATTTGAGTAATTCCTGAACGAGTTGATTTGGGTCGCTTTGGGTGTTCTCATCGGACACTATTTGGTACACGATTCCTGAATCCTTGGTACACGATTTGTTTTGCCCCCTCAAACGAGCAGTCTGACGGTCACTGGAGTTCACACTGTTGGTGCGATAGTGTCGCCGTCTCACCTCTTCCGTGTTGCCAATCCACTCGTCTAGTTCGCTGGCACGACAACCCGCACGATCCAGTTCATTGATGCGGTAGTCTCGGATCGAGTGCCAACCTATGTGCTTGCTAGGCAATCCCGCACGATGGATCGCCTTGGTCAACGCACTGTTAGCGTTTGTCTCATAGCGTCCTCGTCTGATCACATCACCCTTCCGATTAGTCTGCTCAAACTCAGGTTTATCTCTCAGTCCTAAAATATTGTTTAAAACATATTTCTCATCAGGATTAAGACTCTTTGCCTTCTCAAGATATGGACGCAACTCGTCCCATAATGGAGATACTCTCACAGGCATCAGATCGCGTTCGTAATGATGCTCAGTATCCTTAGAGCGGAATGAGATCGTAGGATCACAGGAGTCAAATGAGACATCTTCCCAGCGAAGAATCAATGCCTCGGCAATCCTACATCCCGTCCAACGAATAATCTGTAATAGTAATTCAAATTCAAACCTATGTTTTTGAGAAAGTAAATGCTCAAGGTTGCCGTTATCAAACCACTCCTGTTGGATTTTTACCTTCTCTTTACTCTTGCTCGTACCCTTAGACTTCGGTGGCACAGGAATAGGATTCTCGGACAACCAACCTTTCTTTACCGCATAAGCAAACGCACTGCGGGTTCGCTTGCCGTAGTTGCGAATGGTGGACTCTGCTTTCCGCTTGTTGCCCTCCTCGTCACGCTTACAGTGATTGACGAAATCATCCCAGTCACCTTCAGTGATGCTGCGGATTTTCGCTTCTGACCCCACATAGTCCTCAAACACTTGTTGTGCTTGGCGGTAATTCCTTAGTGTCCTGTCCTTATCTACTTTGCGAATACTATCACTGTGTCTATCAAACAATTCTTTGATGGTCATATCACGGTTAGTCTGTGTGAATAAACCAGCGTCTTTCAATCGTTTGTAAAACTTAGCGTCTGCCTCTTTGATCTTGCCCAATTTCAAACGCATCTCTGCGTCCAATTTCTCACCGCTCGCCTTCATTACTTCTAGTTCAGAGACGGTCTTCCTGTAACTGGAATCGCGGTCTTTGTGTCGCTGATTAGAAGATTCACCAATGGTGATAGGTTTCTCTTTGCCATCAATACATACCAACAGACGAGCGTAATCGTATTTCTTCCCTGCTCGCGTTCTCTTTTCATATTTCAATCTTGCCATCGTCTAAATCTCCACATCATCCGCGAGGTTCGCTTCCATTCCTTGATTACGCAGATTCCAAGTCCACGCTTGGACATCACGACTGTGGAACCTACGCAGTCTACCAACCTTAAATGCCACTAACTCGCCGCTCTGCCACGCCTTCTCAACCTTCCCACGACCAAAACCTGTGAGATACATCACGTCTTCGGTATCCATAATCAGTGGACTCCCAAGGTCACGTTCAGACCTTTTAATCTTCTTTGTTGACATCGTGCCAAACCTCCACATGAGTATACAAAAATACACCTCTACTGTGAAGTTCTGCTCATATTACTAATCATTAAACACAGTGAATAATGACTAATAAAACTAACTCCCGAAGGTAGATTAAATCTCTATCTGAGAGCGAGCGGAACTAGAACAGTGATCGCTCCAAAGTCACTGCTTCTTGTTCTGAGAGGTCGAGGAAGAGAGTGTTCTACACTTGGGTGGAGTGTAATGGTGTGACGATAGAGTAGGAGGAAACTAGGTAATTCCTGAGGAGAAGTGATGGAAGATAGCCTAGAAGTGATGGTCTTGATCGTTGGGGATTAGATGAGGTTGAGAGCGTCCTGTATCCAATCTGTGACGCTCCAAATGATGTTGAGGTGATTGATCCAGAGGAACCGCAGGAGGAAGACTGTGAGGCTTGTGGCGGACGATACTGGATCAACTGGAGAGAAATACAAAACTCACAATAGCTTCTAGGCACTAGGTCAGCGTGTTACGCTGATGCGACTAAATGGGGTCTTGCTTCACGCATCTAAAGCGTGGTTTCGTTTTCTTATTTTGTTGATCGAGGCTAAAACTATGGCTTTACAAATGCTGTCGGAGAAACATCCGGTAAAGGGGGCGTGGGCTGTTCAAGTTTTTTGCATCCCTATTGGCATCGCCGGTCGGACGAGCCTGTTCATTGGGAGAGGTCCAGCGCGCAGTCGAGGACATGGAAACTACCCAAGATATGGACGATACCGGCGAGGAGTACAGGAAGGCCGGTCAGCGTATCCGGAAGGTTGTTTCGAAACTGCGGGCCGAGTTTCGCAAAGCTGAGGTCGACGATCACCTGCTCATTGTGCGGGGCGGCGATGCCGATGGCCCGGAATATTCCATGGTCCTGCGATTCAGTGCTGCGAGATGAACAATTGCATTAAGTAACACGACAAGCTGTGCAAATAAATCGCCTACCCACATCACAGTGTGGTCTGGATCAGGGTGTCTTTCCGAACTGGGGTTCTTTAGCTGGACGAACGACCCAATCGGAGAAAAGCGATGTGAATCCGTCGTGCTCGAAATCGCCGATCTGCAATTCCACAATGTTCACAATGGGGATCGAAACGCCGCCGTAAATGGTTGAGCGGCCGTGCAATTGTCCGTCCATCGCTTTCAACGATTCGAATCTCAGGATTGAGCCATCGGCCAATCTGAAGCGGATATGGGAGGCATAGGAAGATTGAGATTCGCTCGTTTCTTTTTCGACGTTGACGATTCGCGCGATTCGTTCGATCGGCACAGAAGACTTTCGAAGTTTGGATTCAAACTGAACCGTTTGTCCGTTGATGACCGATAGATGGCCCCGTTTCAAGTCACCGTTGTTGGCGACGAGAATGTGACTGGGGGGACTTTCACGGTTGAATCTCGGGACCGTTAAGGCCCGTTCCAGTTTTTTCTGATCGATCGTGAGTTTACTTGCTCTCGTGATGAGAGTTTCGATGTTGAGATCGATCGCTTTCAGATGAAAGGACTTCATGGTTCTCGTCTGCAGAAACGGCGATTTGAACTCAAGTGACTCCTTGTCACAGGACAGCACTTCGCAGGGTATGACTTCTCCATTGCGGAGATGCAATACATGAGAAAACGTCTCTGGGTCAAAGGAGAGTCCTTCTTTGTTTGCGTTCCGAGCACTCCGTTCGATGATTGCTCTGCCGCCTGCCGAGAGCCGCAATGGACGGTCCATTCCGGCCAGTTTCCAACGCAACGGTGAGTTGGCCGAGTCAAACTGAAGCAGTCCACGTAGGCTGCCCGAATCAAATTTCATGCTGTCAAGGTTTTGGTCGGGCAGTCCGTCAGGACTTGCGACGTTGTTCGTTGAAGGGAATCGCAGTGACGACGCGTTGGTGACAGCGCAGGGCACAGGAACATCCGAGAAGGCAGTCCGCAGTGTCACGTGGCTCGGGCTGGTCTGCTGGACTTGTCCACGCAGGACCGCCCCGTCAGCGTAACGCATCTCAGACGCATCGCTTGTTACCGCGAGTTGGACGCCTGGAGTTTCGATGCGGTCGATCTGTTTCAGGTCGATTGCTTGTTGTTGGCCGCCATTCAGAAGAACCGCATCACCTTCATTTGCTGAAAGTACACCGTACAAGAAGCTGCCATCGAGCAGGTAGACTCGTGGTTTTTTGTCATCGACTGGCTTCTGTGCACGACTTTTGACTTGCCGACTGATGACCAGTCTTTGGATCGTAAGGTCGTTGCCGCGGTTGCGAACGATGATGCCCGAGTCACCAGTTGCCGCATGAGCATTCTTTGCAGTTGCCAGCAGACGTCCACTGGCGTCGGAAACTTGTAGCTCGCCCGTCTCACCGTCGTAGGCAAGACGCAGTCGCACATCTCGCTGGCCCTTGCCGATGGTGATGATGGGCTCGAACAGGTCGTCCTGAAGAAGGACGACCTGATCGTCCCATGTTTCCAGGCGAA
>JADHNX010000034.1 GCA_016779365.1 Planctomycetaceae bacterium | reverse complement strand
TGGCCCCTGATGTGACGCAACCGGGTTCCGTCTGTGAGCAGCCGGTAGGGATGCTTGATCTGTTTCCCACACTCAATGAGCTGTGTGAACTTCCGCAAGTGGATGGACTGAGCGGACAGAGCATCGCGGCCTTGCTGACGGATCCGAACCGTGCGTGGGAGCGTCCTGCGTTGACATCGCACGGACGAGGAAACCACGCATTGCGGTCTCAGCGATGGCGCTACATTCGCTACGCCGATGGCGGCGAAGAGTTGTACGACCACGCGAATGATCCCAATGAATGGACGAACCTTGCATCCCGACCAGGGTTTGCGGAGATCAAGACTGAACTTGCACGATGGCTGCCCGAGACGGACGCCAAACCAAAGAAGCGAAAGAAGAAATGAGTGTGACTACTAGAGGCCGTCAGAAAACCGATCCGAGTTGCTTCGCAAGCACGGCATCTGCTGCGTCTACGATTCGCAGCATCGGTCTTAGGACTGGTTCTAAGAAAGCAAAGTCACAAGCGAATCTTAGGTTCACTTGCCTGCTCTTGTTATTGATTTCATGGCCCGTCGTATGTTCCGGATCCAATTCGCCCCAGGCATCTGGCGAGACGTTGGCGACCTGGGGTTTGAATCTTCCCGACCGACCGGTTTCGCGCCGCATCAGTCAACGAAGTGAATTCAAGGGGAAGCGAACGTTCGGCAAGTTGACCGGTCCAGGATGCATTCGCCGCATTTGGGTCACCGGGAATTTCATCAGTCGAAAGGAAATTCTTCGAGTTTACTTCGACGGCGAAACGATCCCGTCCGTCGAGGCCCCGTTGCCCGATTTCTTCGGCCTCATGCACAATTTAACCCAACCCGGTGAGAACTATCAGATCAATACCCCCTTTCTCGCTTTAAAGCCCAAACTGGGGATGACGTGTTCCATTCCGATGCCCTTCGCCAGGAGTGCACGATTTGAGATTGAATCACCGGAGGGCTGTATCGTTTATTTGATGGTCGACTGGCACGACTACCCCGGCCAGCAATTGACCGAGAAGATGCGATTTCGAGCACGCTGGCGTCGTGAGGCTCCGGTAAAGGATTTTGCGGACGACTATATCATCGCTGATGCGGATGGCCCGGGTAGACTGATTGGGTTTGTTTACGCTGTTGATATGCTGGAGAGTCGGCACAAGATGAGATGGAGTCATGGTGGCGCGGACAATATCTATATCGATGGCATGGGCGACCAACCGTCGTTTCTGCGCGGCATAGGCGGTGAAGACGTATTCGGAGCATCTCATGGAGGAGCCGATTACGTGGCGCAATCGTCCCTGTATTCGGACATGCCGTACTACATTCAAAAGGATGCGACCGGTGATCGCCAGAAACTGGTGGGCTATCGCTTTTTTGCCCACGACGCGATCCACTTTTACGAATCATTGCATCTTCGGTTTGGAGCACGAGCGCACGATGTGTCCTCGACCGTGTACTGGTATTCCGAGAAGCCCGTTAGGCCGTATTTCAAGATGCCGCCGGTCAAACAGCGTTTGCCGCAAACCAAAATCCTCCGAGGTGAGTATGACATTTCCTTGCCGGATTGCGGTTCGTGGTGGCTGGCGGGGCCGTTCGGGAAAGTAGAGCACTTGCCCAAAAGCGATGGAAGGTTTGACCCCCAAAAACCGTTCATCGACCGCCCCTGGAATAAACGCAGTTCCATCCGAGGGTTCGTTGAGTTTAATCACGTTTTACGTCCCAAAGCATCCAACGCCAATTCTCCTACGTTAGACGGATGGGCGGTTGCAGTAAGCAAACTGCAAGCTCCGAAGGAAATGACCGTTGATGTCCGACTGGCCTGGGATGATCACTTGATCCTCAAAATCAACGACGATCCACCGATTGACCTCGGCTCTCAGCCCTACATCCGCGCCAGAAGTGTGAAAGTCAAGCTTCGTAAAGGCACGAACGAAGTGCAGGTGTGGTTGACCAACCGAGTTGGTGTGACTCGCGGTGCGTGGAATTTTGCGTTTCGTGCGACGACACCAGAGGGCATCATCGTTCACCCGAAAGCCGAATAACCTGAAGACGCTTGCCCGAATCACTCCTGTTCCCATTGGAGAAGCTCTAAAAGAGGAACAGGAACGCGTACGGCGGATGTTGGAAGCACAAGAAAAGAAGCCATTATATCGATTTTCCCCTCTTTCATTCAGAAAAGAGAATAGCCATGTCAAACCAGGTTCAGCTTGTTCGTCGGGCGGTCGCATCCGTGATCGCTTGCAGTCTGCTGCCCGGTTTCACCGCGGCCATCCATGCTCAGACAGTGGACCCTCAATCCGTGTTGGGCGACACCACAATGCCGTCCCCGGAAGATGGTTCGCAAAGGTTCCCTTATGGAATTACGGGGAAGACGCCTCCTTCCCTGATCAAAATCAACTTCGAAGGACAAAAGCCTTACCACAAGCACCGCATCAATCTCAGGCTCTTTCAAGGCTGCCCCCAGGTGGAAATTTCCGAGGGCGGCAGACTCTGGGCAACATGGTTTGGCTCCAACGTTCAGGCCGAACGAGCTCCGTTCCACAATGACCAGTTCTCGGTCATATCGACCTCGGCAGACGATGGCAGGACCTGGAAAGAAGTCTTCGTCTTCGACCCGAGCGAACTCCTCGGCGGGGGCGCTTCCGACCCGATGCTGTGGAAGGATCCCAGGGGTAATATTCGCTTCATCGGCCTCAGAAACATCGATTTCAAAGGCCGGGACGAATTCGCCTCCTCCGCGTGGGAATTCACCATGCTCGATCCGGAGAACGAACACACCGCCTGGACCGCGCCGCGCCTGCTTGGAAACAAGAACATCTCCGTCATGAAGCCGCTCATTTTTCCGGACGGCACGATCATGCGCTCGATGGACGACTTCAAGCTTGTCGGCAAGCCCGACAAGGTGAGAATTCGCTTTCTGAAAGAAGACACTAACGGCAAGCCGATCTTTGTTTCCGCTTTGCCCGTGGATGACGACGCGGTTTTTGCCGAGCAGATGCCGATCATCCGAAAAGACGGCAGCCTCTTCACTTTTTACCGGGCCAAAAAGGGACAGAAATTCGCCGAATCCTTCGACGGCGGCAAGACCTGGAAGCTGGGCGGCTACTACCCGATGCAGTTCTCGATCAACACAAAGTGCATCCTCAAAACACTCCCTTCGGGACGAGTCCTCCTGGTCGCAAACGACGTCCAGATGAAAGAGAAAGACGGCAAGAGAACGTTCTACTATACCGACGAGAATGGAAAAGAACGCGTGCTTGAAAAGTACAAGACAGCGCGCACCCGCATGACGGCCTACTTGAGTGACGACGACGGCAAGACATTCCCACACAAACTGCTTTTGTGCGATGACGGACAAATCAGTTATCCGTCGGCCGCGCTGGGGAAAAACGGGGCAATCTACATCGTCTACGACCAGGGACGCGGCACGATAGGCCAGCACACCATCTTTCTGTCGAAGATGACGGAAGAGGATATCCTTGCGGGCAAACTCGTCAACGGCGTTAGCTTCTTGAACAAAATCGTAAGCCGCCCCAGCGACCAAGGCGGCGGGCGCCGCGAGGGCGACACAATCTAAGGAACGGGGGAGAAGCAGTCGCGGAACTCGTCAAGACTTTCGTCGACGCGCACACCTGCCGAAAGTCTTGACGACTTCCGCTACCGCTTAATCGAGAACCAGAATCTGTCATGTTCAACTATCTACGATCGTTCCTCGTGCCTAACGAAAGTCTTGACGACTTCCGCTACGGATTGCTCATTGCCTTGCTTCTGGCGCCTGGAATTGCGCCCGGCAACGAACCCGATTACACGGGCGACGTGACAGACGTCCGCACAATCCGACGAGTCGAGCAGCATTCACAGGCATGGCGCGTTTGGCAGCCGTTCATCATTCAGGGAGACAAGAAGAATCAGCTCCTCGTCGCATTCGGAGCAATGAGAAATGGCAAGAAGGACATGGGTGATATCTTTGCCACACTTTCCAGAGACGACGGCGATACATGGGAGGAACCCGTCGCTGTTTTTGATCACACGCAACGACAGGGCGCGATTCAGTTCGCCTATGCCAATCCGGTGCTGTATCGCGTGCCGGGACAAGCTGTGATCTGGTGCTTCGCGATGCGGTGCTCGATTGCCCAACGCAACAGCGAGGAATCGCAGCTTGCGGCCGCGTTCACGGCTGATGGCGGGCGATCGTGGACACCGGTTGAACTCGCCATGCATTACACCGGGCCACTGATTCTGAATGCCTCGCCGGTGAAGACAAAGATCGACGGCAAGACACGCTTCCTGCTCCCCGCACACCGAAACACTTTGGCCGCTGATCCACGCGGCTCACGCGACCACTTTGTCCTCAGCAGCACCAGTCTGCTGGAGTGGAAATTGGAAGCCTTCATTCCACAACCGACCGACTCCAGGGTGTTCCTTCACGAGGGCAACATCGCTCCCGGCGACAACAAGGGCGAACTGAAAATCGTGATGCGGACGGCCAACTACGACGAAACGGACCTGACAACAGATCCGCCACGAGCGTATTCCAGCGTCAGCACCGACGGTGGCCAAACGTGGTCCGCAGGCCGCCCCGAACCCGAACTGCACAACGCCAAATCAAAAGGGTACTTCGGTCGGTCGGCAGCCGGTACACACATCTACGTCTACAACGACGGCCCGGCACAGCGAGACAAGGCACCTGGTTTTCCCAACGGAGGTCGCACGTCACTGCGCTACAAAATTAAACCACCGGGCGGCGACTGGAGTGAGGAAAAGACCTTCTACCACGCTGGAATCAAAAACTCGTATCCAACTCTTTGTGAAGTAGCACCGGGTGACTTTCGTTGCGTTTGGGACAGCGGGACTGCTGACAAGACGCGAACACACATTCATTTTGGCAAGCTGAGGATCACGCCATGACGCCTTCCGAACTGCGAGCATGTCTGCACACGGGAAGGAAGGTCTTTGGCACATTGATTGTGTCGCCTTCACCTCGCTGGCCTGAAGTTGTCGCGAAATGCGGCCTGGACTTCGTGTTTATCGACACCGAGCACATCGCTCTGGATCGAGCTCAATTGAGCTGGATGTGCCAGACCTACAACGCGCTCGGCATTCCGCCGATCGTCCGAATTCCGTCACCGGATCCACATACCGCCACGATGGTGCTTGACGGTGGTGCCGCGGGAATCATCTCGCCATACGTCGAATCCGTTCAGCAAGTCGAGGCACTGCGAGGTGCCGTTAAATTGCGGCCCATCAGAGGCCAAATGCAGCAGGCAATGCTGGCAGGCGAAACCGTCGGTCCAGAGCTGGAACACTACATACGCGAGCGTGCATCGAAGCGACTTCTGATCGTCAATATCGAAAGCACGCCAGCAATCGAAGCTCTCGATGGCATTCTGCAAGTTCCCGATCTCGACGGAGTGTTGATCGGGCCTCACGATCTCTCCTGCAGCCTCGGCATTCCTGAGCAGTACGACCACCCGGACTTTCTTAACGCGTGTGAAACGATCTTCAACAAGGCGCGCAAGGCCAGCGTGGGTGCGGGCATTCACTTCTGGGGTGAAGTGCAGCAGCAGAATCGTCTGCTGAAACTCGGGGCGAACATGCTGATCCACAGTGCGGACATCAGCCTCTTTCAAAAACACTTGCAAATAGAGTTGGCTGCCATCAAAACGGCAGCCGGGCTTACAAGAGAAGACACTGCAATCTCCGCTCCCGTTATCTAATAGATGCTGCAGGAATCATCGCGATGAATCGAATCGTTCTACTATTTGTTTCACTAATGATCGTCATGGCGACTTCGTCCCGGGCGGACGCGGAGCATCACAACATCGTTTTGTTTCTGATCGATGACCTCGGTTGGATGGATCTGGGGTGCCAGGGAAGCACTTACTACAAGACGCCCCACATCGACGAGCTGGCCGCCGAAGGCGTTCGATTCACCGACGCTTATGCCGCGTGCGCTGTTTGTTCCCCAACACGAGCCTCGATTCTCACGGGCAAGTATCCAGCCCGATTGCTGTTGACCGATTGGTTGCCGTCAGGACGTTGGGATCCGAACGCAAGACTGATCGAAGGGCGTAAGATTCGCGGACTGCCCGTCGAAGAATTCACGTTGGCAGAGGCTCTACGCGACGTTGGCTATCAGACGATCCACATCGGCAAATGGCATCTCGGTAGCGAACCTTTCTGTCTTCCCGAGCATCACGGATTCGACATCAACATCGCCGGCAACGCCCACGGCGCACCCGGGCAGTACTTTTTTCCGTATCAAGGCAACTGGTCGATTCCGACAACACCGCACCGAGCTAAATGGAACGTGTTGCCCGATGGCCAGGCCGGTGAGTACCTAACCGACCGGCTCACGGACGAAGCCGTCGGACTGATCGAGCAGTCTGGTGAGAAGCCGTTCTTTCTTTACTTCCCGCACTATGGAGTGCATTCACCACTCCAGGCACCGGAGAAACTCACGAAGAAGTACGAGCGAGTTCCCAAGGCGAAGCGTCAGGGCAAACCAGTGTACGCGGCGATGGTCGAGAGTATCGATGACAGCGTCGGCCGAGTGTTGAATGCACTGCGAGCTTCGGGGAAAGACGACAACACCGTTATTATCTTCACCTCCGACAACGGTGGCTTCTACAAAGCCACAAGCAATGCGCCGCTGCGAGCCAACAAAGGTTCCTATTACGAAGGCGGCATTCGCGTTCCCTTGATCATCAAATGGCCGGGTGTTTCACACGCTGGCAGAGTGATTCACGAAGCGGTCATCAGCAACGACCTCTATCCGACTTGTCTGTCTGCCGCCGGAGTCGAACTGAATCCGAACCAGCACATGGATGGAGTCAACTTGAAGCCGTTGCTCAGTGCAACGGAGGATCTTCCACGCGAATCGCTGTTTTGGCATTTCCCCCACTACAACAAGCATCCCTCCAGCCATCCTTCGAGCGTCATTCGCAAAGGAGACTGGAAGCTGATCGAGTCATTCGATCCTGCCACGGTCGAACTCTACAACTTGGGCCAAGATCTTGGAGAAACGACCAACCTCGCCCAATCAGAGCCAGCTCGACGCAATGAGCTCTTGCAGGAACTTGATGCCTGGCGTGTCGCTGTGGGAGCGGAACGAATGAAACCGAATCCTGATGCTGCCTCCAAGGACAATCGCGAAGACACGACTGCGCGGTGACAATGAGCACACATTCGAGATGGCGGCCCTGACGATCGCCAACTCACAGACAGGAGTGGGCGAACTCCATCGCGTCGACGTGCATGGACCTGCCGTGGAGGACTCACAGTTGCTGAGGGCACGATGGCGACCCGCGGCAGTACATGGCGGGTATGCCTCAACGAAGATCGACCAAAGCCGCATGTGGGTGATGGCCACGCGGAGCACGTCGAATTCCAGCAGTTACTCACCGATCACAACGCCGTTTGGTTACTACGGGACTTCGTTCGATGCCAGCGGTCGCTCGGTCGGCGGATTCAACTTTTCGATGTGGGCGGCCAGACGGGGAGGTGAAGCACCTCCTCTGAAGCAGATGCCGCACCTGCTAGCAGCGGGCTCGCCCAGCGCGGAATTCAGCGGCTTTGGGCACGAGGGTTCGGGAGTGAAGCTCCGAGGCTGGACGCCGATGCCCGACAGGCCCGTAGTCTGCGTGCAGGCGTTGCGCGTCGAGAACGACGGAGACTATCAAACCTACTATGGCTACTTTTGGGACCATCCCACGAAGCAGTGGAAGCTCTACGCCGTTGGCCGCAAGTGGGGCAGCGGCAAGCCCATCAGGCACCTGCAACCCGGTTCCTTCTGTGAAGTCCCCGGTCCGCCGAACGTTCAGCGTACCGGTGATGTGCCTCGGGAAGTCCGTCGCCTCGGTTGGTTCCGCGATGAGTCGTCCGGACGTTGGGAGCCGATGGATCGTTTTCTTTGCAGAGGAAAGGGTGTGCTGAACAAGTCCTGGTTTTTGAGCGGCGACGGTGAATTCGTGATGCGAACAGGCGGAATGCGGTATTACGCGTTCAATAGTCCGCCGGTCGCACAGACGACCATGCCTTTGCCAGAGTATCTCAGCCCGGAAGCGACCGAGCAGCTCCAGCGATTGCCCGCAGAGTTTGGTGAGGTCGATGCTGTGGAAGTGACGGACACAACCGTTAACCTGGACATCGTCATGAAGCGTGCCGGCACCAGCGCGCGAGCCGACATCTATTATGGGGAGAAGGATTGTCTCACCTTTGCGAAACGCGAGCTACATGCGACCGAACGCGGCTCAGCAGTCAGCAGATCCACGCAGGCTGAAGATCGCAGCTGGTCGAAGCAGGTTTCGATCGCTTCGTTGAAAGACGGCAAAAACCGCATCACGATCACAGGTCTGAAGCCAGGCACGACCTGGTTCTACCGGATCCTCGTGACGAACGACGAGGGCAAGCTGTGGACATTCGAAACTCACAACTGCAGAACCAGCGACACCGCTGTTTCTGGATCATGACTACAGAGAACACAGTGATGTCCGAACGCCCGCGACATTGACCGGCGACACGCAAACTTTCGCCTAGGCCTTGGCGATTTACAATCTGAGACTTCCTGGCGTTAGACTACTTTCATCGTATCACGGCAAGAGCCACGGAATCCAATCCCGGTAGGTATCGAAATATGTTCCGATGCAGCGTAATGCTCATGGCGCTGTCCACCTGTGCCTGGGCGCATTCAGCCACCCTTTCGGGTCTGGTCATGGATGGGAGCAACGGCGTTCCTCTCGAAGGTGCAACCGTCACACTGAAAAACGCCGGACTTTCTGTGACGACTGACGTGGAGGGGCGCTATCGATTCGATGGGGCTTCAGCGGATGAGGTTACATTCAGCAAAGTTGGTTATGACTCCATTTCGCGAAACATCGAGTCGAATGGCGGAACTGCAAATGTTGTACTTACTCTTGCGGGGAAGGTGACCTACGTCTGTACGACAGCGGACGCGAAAGGCAGATGGCAAATCGCCCGGACTGTGTATGATCCTGAGACCAAGACATCGGATATCACCTACCTGACCGACACCACGCAGTGGAACTTCAAGCCCAATTTCAGTCCTGACGGCAGCAAGATCACATTCTTCAGGCGCTATGCGGCCGGCGGGCCGTGTTGCGATACTTGGCTATCTTCCATTTGTGTAATGAATGCCGACGGCAGCGGCCTCCACGAAATCATCGCCGGTGAAGAGAGCTTCAACACTGAACCCTACTGGACACGTGACGGGTCGGAGCGGGTTAGCTTTAACCGAATGAATGTGAAAAATCGCGGGCCTCACTGGAACAGTTTTGATGGGCAGCCTGGTGCGGAGCGCAGGATAGCCCCTTGGGGCTGGGTCAACCCACACTTGGCAGATGGACGCGTCTTTATTCAACGCGGTGGACAGAGCTTTCTTGCCACGCCGACCGATGGTGGCAAAGCTAACTACGTCAAGGTCCAGCGCTCTGACGACAAGTTCATTCACAAGATCGCACTATCCCGAGACGAAACGATGATCGCCTATCAGAAATGGGTCGACTCAAGCCACAACATGTACAAAGGCGGAGTGATGGTCTATGCGAAGTTTGATGCCTCTGTGCCTTCCATTACCGACGAAGTGGTCTTCGATGAATTAGATCCGTCCACCCAGGCTTGGTATGTTTCAATCTCAACCGACAACAGGTTTCTGCTCTTCGCAAAGGACGGAGCGATCATGCAGCATGATGTGGCAGAGGGAACGGTGATGAAGGTGTCGGCGGATTCAGATCCTTACAAGGCGTATCCTACTTACACGACATTTTCAAAGTGAGTAAGGTCCCTTCATTCCGGCGACGTCAATTCCAGGTCACGATTGCAAGCCATGGGCTCGTGAAGTCAGAACGTTCATTGCTCGATGCACCAGTTCAGAGTCGCTCGACGCAATACAGATGTTTTGCACCTCGGAGAAACAATTGCCCATCGGCCAAGGCCGGCGACGCGTCGAAGCGATCGTCAAGTTGATTCGATGCGAGGACTGTGAAATCGGCGGATCGCTCCAGCACCAACGTCGTTCCGTTACGACCAGTGATGTAGACGCGTCCTGAGGCGCCAACCGGCGATGCGTAGATGTTGGAAAGCTGACCGATCCGCTCGGGGCCGAAAACGGTCTCACCCGTTTTGGAGTCCACGCAGGTGAGAATCGACTGGTTCGATTGGTTGTAGAAGAGCAAGCCATCATAAAGAAGTGGCGATGGGATGTAGGGTGTGCCGCGGTCCCGCTTCCAGAGGATCTTTTCGCTACCAGTGATATCTCCTGTTTCAGTGAGGGGAATTGCCATCGCGGCGTATCCCTGGTAACCGCTCATGCAAATCACGTAATCACCATCGATGACTGGACACGGGGTAACGTTGCCGGTCAGTCCGCCGCATTGCCAGATAATCTCGCCTGAATTGAGATCGTAGCTGCGGACAGCACCCGAGGCCGCGGTGATCACTTGTGTCTTCCCGCTATGCTCGATCACTCTCGGTGTTGCCCAGGCGTTGTCTTCATCTCGCTCGCGTTGCCAGAGGGTGTCTCCCGTCTTACCGTCTAGCACTTCGATGGAGCTTTGGCCTGCGTGATCACGCACAATCACAAGTTTGCCATCATGCAAAACTGGGGAACAGCCCTCACCGAGACTGGAACCAACTTTGGCTTCGCCCAGATCTCGCTGCCAGAGCTTGTTGCCGTCGAGGTCATAGCAATAAAGACCGGCCGATCCGAACCAACAGTACAGGTGTTGGCCGTCCGTCGTGGGCGATGCCGACGCAAAATCATTGTCATTATGTGCGCCTTCGTGCGGGATCTTCTTTGTTGCCGTTCGTCGCCACAATTCCTTGCCGCTCTCGCGATCGAGGCACACAACTACGAATGCGTGTTCAGTGTTCGGGCGTTTGATATCGAAGAAGTTGGTCTTCGGTTGATCCTTAGGATCGGGAATCGACGTATCCTTCACGCCCGTATCGATCGCCGTCAATAAGAAGACTTTGTCATTCCAAATGATTGGCGTCGATGTTCCTCGTCCATCGATCGCAACCTTCCACTTGATATTCTTGTCTTCGCTCCATTCGATTGGCGGATTCGCCGTTCGCGAAACGCCCGTTGCTTCGGGGCCTCGCCACTGGTGCCAGTTTTCTTCCGGGGAACCAGCAACGGAGAGTGAATGCGACAGGGATAGCAGGGAAAACGAAAGCGATATGAAGAATGATTTCATGGTTTCATTTCGTTGAAGTGCAACTCGTCAAGAGTCATGGGCTTGTTTGATTTCGAGTGCGGTCGGTGAGTCGCAAGTCTCTGCAACTTTCGTCATGTGATAGCCAACGCACCATTACTCGTTGCAAAGCTGTCCGCCTCAACACCCATGCGTTGCAGTAGAGTCACAAACAAATCGCAGAGCGGAGTGTTACGTTTTTTGTCATGCGCGACGTAACGTCCGTGTTTGTAGCCGCCACCGGCGAGGATGATCGGAAGATTCGTCGGATCGTGAGCGTTCGCATTGCCCAGATTGCTGCCGAAAAGCACGGCCGTTTCATCCAGGAGTCGTTCCCCGTGTTCCGATCGTTGTCCTAGTTGTGTCAGCAAGTCCGAGAATTCTGCGAGGATTCCGGATTCGATGATTTTTAACTGGGCGATTTTGCTGGGATCCTGGCCGTGATGGGACAGCGGGTGATGCTCCCCTTGGACACCGGGGATGTTTGGAACACCGTGATCAGCCTGAATCATCAGGCTGATCACGCGCGTTGAATCGGTTTGCAGCATCAGTGGAATCAGGTTCATCAACGCTCGAATGCGACCGAGCAATTCGGATGATTCGACAATGTCCTTCGGAACTTCGACTTTCACTTCAGGCTTTGGGCGATCCAGCCACGCCTCGGATTCAGCCAGTTCTTTCTCAGCAGTGCGGATGGCGGCGAAGTATTCATCCAATTGCTTCCGATCACCGCCACTCACTCGTTGATTGAGCGTCTTAGTTTGATCGCCAACGGCATCTAGAATGCTGCGACCGTCCGCGAGTCTCTGCCTTTGTCGCCGCTGTTCTTCCGGGCTTCCGGCCAGGAATAACTTCGCAAACACCCGCGATGGGCGATTATCGGCTGGCAGCATCACGCCATTGCTGTTGTATGACTGACTTTCCCGCGTGTTGCTTCCTAGCGTGATCGACGGAAACCTCGTGGTGTGACCCAGGTGCATCGCTGCCACCTGATCAACAGAAACCGTATTCTTGAAACCTCCCAGCCCGGGATTGATCGCCGCCGTCAGGAAAGTCATCTCAGTATCGTGCGGCTCCTTGCCATTCTGGTCCGGATGTGACAGGCCGGAAAACAGGGTGAAGTCACTTCTGTGTTCCTTGAGCAGTTCGAGGTACTCCGTGCTTTCGTAGTCGTTTCCGGGCGTCTTCGGGAACAGCGACGGAGGATACAAACCGAGGGCATTGCAAATCAGTACCATGCGTTTTGGCTGTTCCGCACGTTCAAACCCGAAGACAGGATTCATCACGTCCAGCAGCGGCAACGATAATGCTACGCCGGATGCTCGCAGTACCGTGCGTCGTGAAATTGGCGTGTGCATTGTTCCTCCTACCGGTGCTGAAACATCCGGCTGCTGACAACCTCATAAATCAATCGGCGCAACGGGTAATCTTCCACTTCGTGACGGTGCAGAATTGCTTCCACTTCCTGCCGGTCCGCGAACTGGATTTCAGCTCCGGTGGCGAAGGTGATCAACAGGGACACGAGATTTCGTGCCACCTGCTCCTTCGACTTCATCAGGTGCTGCTTGAAGTCACGAATGCCGGTGAACGTGAATCCGTCGTCCATTTGACCGCCACAGTCAACCCGCCGGCCAGAATCGTAGTCTTTATGCAGGAATCGAAGCCCGTCGTCGGCGGTCCGTTTGACGCCTTTGCTGATGCGGTAACGAGTGCGAAAGGTGCCGACGGGGTCGAAACATTCCAGCGCGAAGCCCGGCGGATCAATCCTGTGGTGGCAAACGGCACACGCTTCGACGGATTGATGTTTCTCCAGGGTTTCTCGAATGGTCGTGGCGCCACGTGTGTCAGGTTCGATGGAACCGGCACCTGCCGGAGGCGGGCTGGTTGGCAAGCCAAGCAGAGTCGTGAGAACGAAATTGCCGCGTTTGACGGGCGTCGTGACGGTGCCGTTGGCCGTTACTTTGGAAATCGATGCGTGAGTCAGGATGCCGCCCCGGACACTGTTCGTATCCAGCATGACTTTTCGCATCTCTTCGCCTTTGACTCCGTCAATGCCGTAGTGTTCGGCGAGTTTCCGGTTGAGGAACGTGAAGTCAGAATCGATGAGATTGGCGATGCTGAGGTCTTCGTCGATGAGATGTCGGAAGAGGAGCCGCGTTTCGGCCAGCATGGCACGACGGAGGACGTCGTCGTATTCCGGGTACATATACTTGTCAGGCGTGGTGGCGTCGATCAGTTCCAGATCCAGCCATTGGTCAAGGAACTCGTTGATGAACCGTTCTCTGCGCCCGTCGGACAGCATGCGGCTGACCTGAGCATCCAGTGTTTTGGTGTCGGCGAGTTTTCCGTCACTGGCAAGTTGAATGAGTTCCCCATCAGGAAGGCTGCGCCAGAGGAAATATGACAATCGACTGGCGAGTGCATGATCAGTCAGTGTTGAATCTTCTGGCCGCGTTTCGTTCGTCAGAAACAGCGTATCGGGCGAAATCAGAATCCCTCGTAGCGAAACGCGAGCGCTGGCGAGGAATCCGCGTTGTGCTGTGAGAGTCGGCACAGAGAGATTGGTGTAGTACTCGATCTCTTTATCTGTCACCGGACGTCGGAAGGCTCTCGGTGCGAGTGCTGCGACGGCATCACGAATATGTTCGTAATGAGACTTTGTCGTCACCGGTTTGTAGTAGCGACCGTTTGCAGCAGTTTCCCACTGGACGCCGGGGAACAGAGCTCGCGTTCGCTGCGGGGGCCATGTGGGTTCGAGCGGACCTTCGACGAGCACCCTGCGGACGCGCACGCCTTCTCCTTTGAACTCGCTCGCGGGCTGAGAGTTGTAAATGACTTTCCCGTCAGGCGCTGGTTCGAGTTCGTCGGCGCTGACGTAGAAGTAGTCGTCGGGGCGAAGGTATTTGATCGTTGAAACCGTGCGGAGTTTCTCGTCGACATCCCAGGCCGCAAACAGTTCGCTGTCGCCCTGGACGTCGTTTTGGCGCCTGAGGCTCATCGTGACCGAGGTCCTCGGCTGATACGCCGAACCGGTGACCGTGATGCGGTATCGGCCGGCGACGGGAATCCGCAGTCCGTTGTGGTCGCTGCGCAGGTTATAGTTCTGACCGCGAAACATGATGAGATCGTCTCCGTCCCGGAAGACCGTACCACCACCTCGGCGGACGGGCCGTTCGAACCACATCTGCATGAAACGCGAATTCGGATAATCAAGTTCGCGCGACATCGGCGGCTTTGGCCCTAGCTGAATGGCCTCATCTAAAGCCGCATCGGCCGCGGCGAGAAATCCTCTAACATGGACGCTCGACATGTCCTGCTTTGCCGCATCAACATCGAAGGCTCCGGCATTGTTCTCCGGCGGAAGGAACTTCGCGATCTGGCCGCCAACCCCAAGCAGATCGTGCAGCGTGTGTTCGTATTCAAGTCGACTGAGTCGTCGTGACGGAACTCGACCGTGCGCTGCTTGCTGGCGGCGATTGACCTCAAAGAGCTCCTTTTCAAGGAAAGTCAGCGCGGCAGCTTGCGTTCTCGCATCGGGGCGAGGTTCCGATGCCGGTGGCATTTCTCCGTCCTGAATACGGTCGAAGACGGCGACCCACGTACGGAACGTGTCGGCGTCTTCGAAGTCCCGGTCGAGCTTCGTGAAGTCGAGGCGGGTGTCCGTATTCTCGTCGTGGCAGGCCATGCAAGACGATTCGATCAGCGGTTGGACCTCATCCGCCTCTGTCGGTTCAGCGCAGGCCAACAGCGCAACAATCAGCACAAAACGGCTACCGGCAGGTATCTGAAGGACGCGACGGACGATCATTCGTCGGAGTTGCTTTCTTTGTGGGAACTGACCGACTGAATGTAGGCAAGCAGATCGTAAATCTCGGCTTCAGAGTATGTATC
>JADHNX010000033.1 GCA_016779365.1 Planctomycetaceae bacterium | reverse complement strand
TGCAGTGCTCCAGCCAGGAATTCGTTCCGTACCGATTCCGATTGTCGCGTCCGGTTTTGTGGAGTTCACAATGCTGACGAAGATTGGAAGTGGAGCAAAAATTGGATCGAGTGGTTCGTCCCGCTCAACGATCGGCTGGTACAACCCGACGAGCAGATCGGCATGTCGCGAGTTGGTTGTCAGGTCCGAATAGTCGTTCGCAGGAAAGGCCGGCGGTGCTTCCTCGGTTTCTACGTTGTCCAGAGTCAGGCTTCCGCCATCGTTGACGATGCCTGTTTCGCTGTCAGTTGCAACCAGCAACGTGAGCTGTTCAAGAGTCAGCGAGACGCCGTCCTGAATATGGAATGCCGAGTCGATCTGCGACGCATCGATAAACGTCTCGTCGAGACCCGCTCCGGAAATCACCAGGTCGTCGGTGATTTCAAGGTCGCCCGAAGCCGCCGAATGATCGGTCGGTCCCTGGAGCGTCAGTTCGATCAGGCCGGGGGGCAACAGTATTGTGTCCTGTCCCGGAGCGGCGTTGGCTTCCTGAATGGCGGCTCGCAGAGTGGTTTCTCCGGACGAGGTTGCCGCGATGCCGTCTCCAGGATTCACGTCCGGTTGATCCAGTGGCGAGTCGACAATGAACGCGGAGAGCATCGCCTTCGGTTCAAAACGCTCGGCAGATTTCACGAGGCTTGTGCGGCGTCGCCGTTTCGGAGTCGCCCAGCCAGCGACTCGAAGCAACCAGTTGGGAAGATTCATTCTGCCTGCCTCGATTCGTCCTTGAGGGCTGACGATGTCCGAAAACCGGACGCAGAAGTCCAGCACACCATCTCTTTAGATCGGCATCGAGCTGGGGCCTGCATCACAGGAAACGTGTTGAATTGGGGGGATTCGAACGACTTTTCCGCTTCAGTGGCCTCCGATCGAGATTTCGCCATGCCGGAATCGACAGTTTCTTTCAACCGGCATCGGTGTGATTTCGCCGTGTTTCCGCAAGAATGCGTCGCTTCGGTCATTCACTCGGGGCAGTTCTTGCCCTTGTTCCTTCACGTCGAATTTGCAGCGACCTGCTCAATGACGAACGCACGATGTCCAATTTCCAATGACGTTTCTCGCGCCGCCGACATTTTGCGAAGCGGGGGACTTGTCGCGTTCGGGACAGAAACGGTCTACGGGCTGGGCGCGAACGCGCTGAACGAACAGGCGGTTGCGCGAGTATTCGAAGCAAAGGATCGACCGCACTTCGATCCACTGATCGTACACATCGCCGATCGGAAATGGCTTGATCGTCTGGCCGAGCAACTCTCGCCGGCAGCGAAACTGCTGGCTGACGAGTTCTGGCCGGGGCCGCTGACCCTGGTGCTGCCGAAGAAGGAAATCGTGCCTGACCTGGTGACTTCAGGATTGCCGTCCGTCGCGATCCGTATGCCGAACCATCCGCTGGCACTGGAGCTGTTGACGCTGGTTGACCTGCCGATTGCCGCTCCGAGTGCCAACCCGTTCGGCAAGATCAGTCCGACCACCGCTCAGCATGTTCTCGACAATCTTGGCGACCGAATCGATTTCATTCTCGACGGTGGTCCGTGCGACGTTGGCGTTGAATCAACCGTCGTGCTGATGACCGAAGATCGCCCGAGAATTCTGCGGCACGGCGGCGTCACTCAGGAACAGCTCGAAGCGGTCATTGGTCCGGTCGAGTTTCACAGCTCTGAGTTCAACGAAGAAATCAGCAACAGCGATTCGCACGCGGTTGCTGGCGACGCGAGCCAGGGCACGCCGTCGGGCGCGGTCGCTCCGGGAATGCTGGCTCAGCATTACTCACCGACGACTCCGCTGGTCCTGGCAAGTGAGGCTTCAGACGCGTCGGTGTCAGGCAAACGAGTCGGACTTCTTCGTCTGTCGAAATCGTCGACCGTGGGTGACGACTTTCCGGAACTTGCAGCCGTCGAGACTCTTTCGGATGACGGTGACTTGAGAATCGCGGCCGCCGAATTCTTCGCCGCGCTGCGCCGGCTCGATTCCAGCGGCCTCGACCTGATCCTCGCAGAATCATTCCCGGAAGAAGGTCTCGGTCGTGCGCTGAACGATCGCCTGCGTCGCGCGTGCCACCAATAAAAGTCGCATTCCAGTTCTGCCCCGATCCCAAGGCAAACGCCAACGAAATGAGTTTGATGTTTGGGGCTTACCCCAGGTAGTCGTCCCATCGAGCCATTCGCTGTCTTGTTGCGGGCCCACATCAACAGGCCTCAGACAGAATCCAGAGTTGCTGTCAGAAGTTGTGGCGCGAGATGTTGAATAAAGGTGGCGTGTCCTGCTGAGGGGAAATCATTTTTCAGCCGTCCATGAGGGCACAAGGATACGCCATAAGTACGGTACGACTGATGTGGATCATATTTCAGCCGGTCGTTCAGCAGACGGAACTGTTGATGCGGAAGTTGTGAAGTTTCGAGCGAACTTCGAGAGCCTCAGTCCTTGGAATGAGCTGATTCCAGAAGGAGCTCGACGGAGTCTTCACGTGGCGAATGACGCTGAAGTCGATGGCTTTCTGGCAGCGCCATTCAAGTTCCGCGACGATCAGGGGCGTCCCCTGGTTGTTCGCAACGGATCGCTGCCTGAGCGGGAGATTCTGACGGGGACGGGCAGGTTTCCGATGCGTCAGCCACACGTCAGCGATACGTCTACGGGAGTCGGTCGTGTTCAGTTTTCGCCGGATGCACTGTCGCCGTATCTGAAGAGAACAGGTTCGATCGAAACGCTGATTCCGTGATTGTACCTGAAAGGAGCTTCCACCGGCGATTTCTCAGAAGCTTTGCAGGCACTGGTTGGCGAGCGGGCCAAAGGGCTCAGTGCAAACGTCGTCTAGCTGAAAGAACAGTGGTCCGTCGAATACGAAGTATGGTGGAAACGCGATTCTTCGCCGAAGCACTACTTCTTCGTGTGGGTGGATGGAATTCATGTCAACGTCAGACTGGAACACGATGCCAATAAAAACAGTGCATTCTGGTGCAGATCGGTGCGACCGACGACGGTCGTAAAGAGCTCATCGCGATCCTCGACGGCTACTGCGAAGGCGAACAGAGCTGGAGCGAACTGTTGCTGAGTCTGAAACATCGCAGCTTGGCGATGACTCCAAAAGTGGCGGTGGCCGGCTCGGATGTTGTCACAACCTGATTGTGAATGGGTACCGCAGGAAAGTCGGGCGAACTTGGTTTCGTGACCAGTATCGGTATCCGACCGACCAGGAGAACACCAAACCGAGAACCTGATAGCCGAGCGAGACTTCGTTCTGTCGTGTTCGGAGATGCGTCGCCACCCCCGAGGTGTCTGCCCTGCCAGCAAAGTGTTCCTCGTCGATGAATCTGGCAGGTCACAGAGATCGAGTGTTTGAGATTATCGTTGCTGTTCGGCTCGGCGGAACTGGCTGGGGGAGACTCCGACGGACTTTTTGAAGGCGACGGACAGGTACTCGTCGTGTTGAAATCCGGTTCGTCGAGCGATCGCTGAAAGAGGCAGGTCGGTTTCAACGAGCAGTTGCCGGACTCGATCGATTTTCAATCGTGTGATTTCTTCGTGAGGCGTCCGTCCCAGGATCTTCCGAAACCGGCTTTCAAGACTTCGGCGGGTGACGGGAACTTCTCGCAGTACGTCGCTGACGTTGATCCCTTTCCAGGCGTTCTCGCGAATGAACCGAACGGCTGCGGCAACGTCGGCGTCGTCGATGGCGAGTGTGTCGGTTGATTGTCTTGTCTTGATGCCAAGTGGTCTGATTAGTGACGCTTCTGGTTCAACCTGCACACCGGACATCATCTGATCCAGCAACGAAGCCGCTTCGTAACCGGTGCGGTGCGTGTTGCTGATCACGCTGGATAGGGGTGGGTCGGCGAGTTCACACAGCAGCTCGTCATTGTCGACACCGATAACCGCGACTTCTTCGGGAACGGCGATGTTCAGCTCGCGGCAAACATCGAGCAGCTGCTGCGCCTTGATGTCGTAGCAGGCCATGATGCCGACTGGACGGGGCAGACGCTTCAGCCAGGTCACCAGACCTCGCTTCTCGCGATTCCACGAGTACTTCGGATCCGAGCGGGAGACCGAACGGTGAATGTGAACTTCGCAGCCAGCTTGCTGAGCCAGACGTACAAAGTGCTGCTCGCGCCAGTTCGACCAGTTGAATCCAGGGTCGCCGCAAAAAGCCAGTTGTCGAAAGCCGCGTTCAATGAGGTGTTCGACGATCAGCTCGCAGATGGCCAGGTCATCAGTCTCGACCCACGGAATGTTCGGCAGGTGACGTGCAGCGCTGACGTCGATGACAGGGCAATTGACTTTTCTCATCACGGTCGCGATCTGGTCGTTCTCGATGCGTGCAATAATGCCGTCGCCCTTCCAGTTGGACAACCAGGCTGGCGGGGTCGCCCCTCGCTCCTGTTCGGGAAAAAACACAGACCACGGTTCGTGGTGTCTGATGTAGTCGGCGATGCCACTCAGTACGCCCCGCGCGTACGCATTGGATGATTCAATCAGAAGTGCTACCGATCGACGGTGATTCATCTCTGGAAAATCTACCAGGTTGGTTTGAAGACTATGGTGAAAGCTCGTGGCGCAACAGGACGCGTCGAGTGTTACGACAACGCGTCGTGCATCAAGATGCAAGTGCGAGCTGGCGGTAAAATATCTCAAGTTTTTTGACGCACTTCCTCATGGGATTCAGTCGTCGAGCGTTGAGAATGTCTGGTTCTGAAGCGATGGGGCCGTTGCATTCGTGGCCTGCAGGATCACAATGGCCGACTTGAACGATGCTGGCCAGGTGCGGCGAATGGCCCACCGCAATAACACCTGTGAAAGGGAAACTGATGAGTGGAACAGTCAATGGCGCGATGATCGGTCTGGGATTTGGTGCGGAATTTCTGCCGATTTATGCGGCGCACCCGAACGCAAATATCTCAGCGATCTGCCGACGGGATGAAGCGGCACTCAACAAATCCGGCGATCAGTTCGGAATCGAGAAGCGATACACCAGCTACGACGACGTGCTCGCCGATTCAGACATCGACTTCGTGCATATCAACAGCCCGATTCCCGATCATGCGTGGATGTCGCTGAAGGCTCTCGACGCTGGCAAGCACGTCATGTGTACTGTCCCGATGGCGACGACGATTGACGAGTGTCGGCAGATTGTCGAGAAGGTCAAAGAGACCGGTTTAAAATACATGATGGCCGAGACCGTCGTTTACAGCCGCGAGTATCTCTTCATCAAGGAGATGTACGAGAAGGGCGAACTCGGAGAAATTCAGCATCTCGCCGCGTCGCATCCGCAGGACATGGACGGCTGGCCGAGTTACTGGGAAGAAATGATTCCCATGCACTACGCGACGCATGTCGTCAGCCCGTGCCTGGGACTTGTGAACGGTCTGGCCGAATACGTCAGTTGCTTCGGCTCGGGAAAAGTTCGGGACGACATCGCGAAGAAGTCGGGTAACACGTTCGCGCTGGAATCAGCGCATATCAAAATCAAAGATTCGGACCTGACGGCTCACATCTGGCGATGTCTGTACGACGTCGCTCGCCAGTACCGCGAAAGCTTCGATGTTTACGGTACGAAGAAGAGTTTCGAATGGACGCTCGTCGAGAACGAGCCGCACGTCATTCACACGGCCAAGAAACCCGAACCTGAAATTCCGTCGAAGATTGAAGTGCCTGATTACGCGCATCTGCTGCCCGAGCCGATTCAGAAATTCACACTTCCCGCCGAGATTCATGATGCCGAACACCTGTCGTTCATTCAGGGCGGTGGTCACGGCGGGTCACACCCTCATCTGGTTCACGAGTTCGTGTCGGCGCTGCTTGAAGATCGTGATCCGCGTCCCAACGCCGTGACCAGTGCCAACTGGACCTGCGTCGGCATCTGTGCTCACGAGTCCGCGACAAAAGGCGGAGAAATCGTGCGGCTGCCAGAGTTTACGCTTGGTGAGTGAGCAGGCGTGTGGAAGTTGAGCAGTATTTCCACACGATCAAGCAACGGTGGAGGCGAGGATGAGGTATGAGTGAACTGATCATCGTGGCGGTTGCCGGGTGTGTGCTCGCATGTGGCAACGTGGAGTTGTTCGCGCAGGCTGGCGGCGCGGAGTTGTCTGCACCGCCTGACGGTTACGACGTTCGACGTGAGAACATTGCACGCGGCAAGCTGGAGACTGTCGAGTACATGTCCACGACGGTGGGGACGCAGCGCAAAGCACGCGTCTACACTCCGCCAGGGTACTCGGCGACGCAGAAATATCCGGTTCTGTACCTGCTTCACGGCATCGGTGGCGATGAGAACGAGTGGGTGCGTCACGGTTCCCCCGAAGCCATCCTCGATAATCTTTCTGCCGATCGAAGAATTGTGCCGATGATCGTCGTCCTGCCGAACGGTCGGGCTTCTAAGGACGTGACTTCTCGCGACCCGATTCCTAAGCAGTCGCCAGCGTTCGCCGCATTCGAGAGAGAGTTGCTGGATGATCTGATCCCGTTCATCGAGAAGTCTTACTCGGTCAAGTCGAACAGGGAGTCGCGTGCTTTGGCGGGATTGTCAATGGGCGGCGGGCAATCGCTGAACTTTGGACTCGGCAACCTCGATACGTTTGCCTGGGTTGGTGGATTTTCGTCCGCCCCTAACACAAGACGTCCGGCGGAACTTGTTCCGGATCCCGTTGAAGCGATCAGTAAATTAAGGCTTTTGTATGTTGCCTGCGGAGACAGGGACGGTCTCTTCAGGATCAGCCAGGCAGTTCACACGATGCTGGACGAGAAGGACGTGCCTCATGTTTACAACGTAATTCCTGCTGGCGGGCACGACTTCAAGGTTTGGAGAAGCGACCTTTATCGTTTTGCTCAATTGCTGTTTCGTGAGTAGTTCAGGAAATCCGATTGCCCGATGAGCAACGTGCGATTTTCAAAATATCAGTCAGCGAGAATTCAACCATGCGATCGTTAGCCGTCTTCGTCGTGTTTTGCCTGCTTGAGACGCTTTCTTCGGCGGCTGACCTCTCGCTGCTGTTTATGGGTGATAACGGGCATCACCGTCCGGAAGCGAGGTTTCAGGAACTGGCTCCGGCGCTCGCCGATCGCGGCGTCGAGCTGAAATATACGGACCGGATGGAAGACCTTACGCCGGAGACGCTGGCGAAGTTCGACGGGCTGGTTCTGTACGCCAATATCGATCGCATTGAAGACGCTCAGGCGAGAGCTGTGCTGGACTACGTTGCTGGCGGTAAGGGATTTATTCCTCTGCACTGCGCGACCTATTGCTGGAGAAATAACAAAGACATCGTCGCACTGATGGGCGGTCAGTTTCAGCGGCATGGCGGGCAGGTCTTTACGACTCAGATTGCCGAGCCGACTCATCCGATCATGCAGGGGTACGGTAGCTTCACGAGCTGGGACGAGACTTACATTCATCACCTGCACAACGAGCAGAACCGAACGGTGCTGGAGTACCGAGCCGAGGGAGATCAGGCAGAAGGCAACAAACGCGAGCCGTGGACGTGGGTGAGAACTCACGGCAAAGGTCGAGTCTTCTACACGGCATGGGGACACGACAGTCGGACGTTCGATCAGCCAGGGTTTCATAATCTGGTCGAGCGGGGAGTCCGCTGGGCGTGTGGCGACGATCCGGGCAAGGTTCCGTCATTCAGTGATTCGGACACGTTTGCCGCTCCGAATATGACGGCGCTGCGGAAAGATGTTGCCGGGTTCGAGTACGTCGATGTCGGGCCGAAAATTCCCAACTACACACCGGGGCAGAAATGGGGCGTCCAGGGAAAACCTCGCACGCTCATGCAGAAGCCGCTGCCCGCTGAGGAGTCGATCAAACATTTTGTGACTCCGGAGGGAATGGCCGTTCGACTTTACGCTGACGAACGAAACTTTCAGGCGAAGCCGATCGCGATGACCTGGGATGAGCGGGGGCGATTGTGGATTTGTGAAACCGTTGACTATCCGAATGAGCTTGGCGGCAACCGCGACCGCATCCGCATTTGCGAAGACACCGACGGAGATCACGTCGCGGATAAGTTCACTGTGTTTGCCGAGGGGCTGAGCATTCCGACCGCGATTGTGATCGTTCGCGGCGGGGCGGTCGTGCAGAATGGCACGCAGACGATCTATCTGAAAGACACAGACGGCGACGATGTTTCGGATGAGCAGACGACGCTGATTTCGAACTGGGCACTCGGTGACACTCACGGTGGAGTGAGCAATTTCCGTTACGGACTGGACAACTGGATCTGGGCGATGCAGGGGTATAACAACAGCTCGCCCGAGTTTGATGGTAAGTCCACGCAGACGTTTCGCCAGGGGTTCTGGCGGTTCAAGCTTTCGCAGACGGACCCGCCGAAAGTGACTGATCTGGAGTTCGTTCGCTCCAGCAATAACAACACCTGGGGGCTGGGTATCAGTGAGGACGGATTGATTTTTGGATCGACGGCGAACCACAACCCCAGCATGTTCGTGCCGATTCCGAATCGCTATTACGAGAGTGTGCGAGGCTGGTCGCCTTCGACGCTGGGAACGATCGCCGATACCTACAAGTTTAAGCCGATCACGGAGAACATTCGGCAGGTCGACCAGTTTGGCGGGTACACCGCCGGAGCGGGACATGCTCTTTACACGGCTCGGGCGTTTCCTCAGCAGTGGTGGAACAAGACGGCGTTCGTCTGCGGCCCGACCGGGCATCTGGTCGGGACGTTCGTGCTGCGACGCGACGGAGCGAATTACACGTCGACGAGTCCCGTCAACCTGCTCGCCAGCGATGACGAGTGGAGCGCTCCGATCATGGCAGAGGTTGGACCAGACGGAGCTGTGTGGGTCATCGACTGGTACAACTACATTGTCCAGCACAACCCAACGCCGCAAGGGTTTGAAACCGGTAAAGGCAACGCTTACGAAAGCGATCTGCGAGACAAAAAGCACGGTCGCATCTATCGCGTCGTGCCTGACGGCGCCGCCGCGAACTCGCTGCACACTTTCAACAGCCTGGCAGATGCTTCGAACGAAACGCTCGTCAAGACGCTGAAGCATCCGTCGATGACATGGCGTCTGCAGGCTCAACGGTTGTTGCTCGAACGAAAACCAGAGAACGTGTTCGAGCCATTACTCGCGCTGGTGAAAGATCAATCGGTCGACGCGGCTGGTTTGAACGTGGGCGCGATTCATGCGCTGCACTGTCTGAAAGGTCTCGGTTACCTGACGCTCAATCAGCGACAGAAGTCGTATTCGGGTGACCTGCTTTGTTTCGAAGGAGCATTGAAGCATCCTTCAGCCGGAGTTCGTCGCAACGCGATTGTCGTTCTGCCTTCCACCAGGGACGGCGTTCAACTGCTTTGCGAAAACAAGCCACTGTTCACCGACGCTGACGCGCAGGTGCAACTGGCTGCGTATCTCGCGCTGGCTGATATGCCTGAGTCGAACGAAGCGGCAGCGATTGTGGCCGAGCGGTGCAAGACGGCTACCGATCCCGTTCTTATTGACGGCATGACGGCGACTGCGGGGACTCATGCCGTTCCATTTTTGAGGGCTCTGGGAGCATCGCCACGAGGGACGACAGACGCCGAAGTTCAGATCGCTCGTCGCGTGGCTGAGCACATTGCTCGATCAAATCCTGACGCAGCGTCACTCGAAACCGTTGTGAAGAATGTCAACAATGTTGACGGCACAGTGGCCAATGCCATCCTGGACGGACTCACGGCAGGGCTGCCGTCGAAGTTTGAATTCAAGTCGACTAAGAGTTTCGACGAGTCGCTTGTTGCGTCTTTCAAATATCTCGATGCCGGAGCCAGGAGCAGGCTGATTCGACTGGCGGCTCGGTGTGGAACGAAGGCGCTGGACGAGTTTTCTGAAGAGATTGTTGCCTCGATGCTCGCCGTTGTTGGGGATGCGTCGGCGGATGATACCGCCCGTGCTGCTGCGGCTCGTGAACTGATCGGATTCCGAACGAGCGATGCGGCGGCGGTGTCGGCGGTTGTCGAGCAACTCGGAGCGCAGACGACGCCGGAACTCGGAACGCAACTGTTGTTGGCCATTCAGCTCAGTCGGTCTCCCGAAGCGGGAAGTGTGCTGCTCGAAGCCGTGCCGTCGTTGACTCCTCGGCTTAAGTCGTCCGCCATTGGCACTTTGTTGAGCAAGCCCGAATGGACGAAGACGCTGTTGGGCGGCCTGGAGTCGCGGTCGGTGGAGCTGAGCGATTTGTCGCTTGATCAGAAGCAGGCGTTGCGAGGATTTCCCGATGCGGCCATTCGTAAGCGGGCGGAAAAACTGCTTTCGATGAGCGGCGGGTTGCCGGATGAAAATCGGGACAAAGTCCTGAAGTCGCTGCTGCATCTGACTGAGCTGGAAGGCAATGTCGACGCCGGACTGGAGATGTTCAAGAAGCATTGCGCCGCCTGTCACAAACATGGCGAGCTGGGCAAAACTATCGGCCCGAATCTGACCGGCATGGCTGTGCATCCGAAGGCGGAACTTCTCACCCATATTATTGATCCATCGCGCAGTGTTGAAGGGAACTTTCGAATCTACACCGTCGTGACGTCGGACGGGCTTGTTCTGAATGGAATGCTCGCTTCGGAAACTCGAACGAGCATCACACTGATCGATGCCAAGGCGAAAGAAACGAGTCTTCAGCGGGAAGATATCGAGCAACTCGTGGCCTCGCGGAAGTCGCTGATGCCCGAAGGTTTCGAAAAACAAATGACGGAAGAAGAGCTTTCTAACCTGCTGGAGTTTCTGACAAACAAAGGAAAGTACGTTCCCGTACCGCTTGACCGTTACGCGACGGCCATCAGTACGAAGGGGCTGTTTCACACGGGCGACGACGGGCCGGATCGGATGATCTTTTCGGACTGGAAACCGAAGTTCTTCAAGGAGACTCCGTTCCTGCTGACCGATCCGCAGGGCAAGTCACGTCCCAATATCATTCTGCTCAACGGTCCGAACGGATCGCTTCCGCCGCAGATGCCGAAAACCGTTTCGCTGCCGTGTAACACTACCGCAAAGAAAATCCATTTGCTCGGTGGAGTCGGTGGTTGGAACTTTCCGTTCGACAGTCGCAAAACGGTGTCGATGATCGTTCGGCTGCACTACGAGGATGGTCAGTCGGAAGATCACGAACTGCTCAACGGAGTTCACATTGCCGATTACATTCGGCGAGTCGATGTTCCTGAAAGTGAATTTGCCTTCGCGCTGGGAGGACAGCAGGTCCGGCATCTGGCTGTCACACCGAAACTTGCCGAGAAGATCACCACGATCGAACTCGTGAAAGGCTCCGACAGGTCGTCACCGATCGTGATGGCCGTGACGATCGAGCGGTGATGTTTCCGCTTTGACGTGCGGTGGTTCAGTAAGAAACCGAGACACTCACCTGGCCCTGAGAAGTGATGTCGACGACGTTGGTATGTTTCAGATTGTGATGTTGTTTCGCTCGTCCGACGAACGCGGCTGATGACCGCAACCGTGCGTCCGCGCACCCGACCGCTCGACCTGCGGACGCAACCGCGCGTTCGTGCCGCTGCTCGACTGCGGTGAAAGACCCTCTGGCTGCTGCGAGTCACGTTGCGTCTGATGGAAGCTTCGTACGGACGTCATCCATTCGCCGTGTTGCCGATTCGCAACATTCAACAGCGGTGTTGCCGGAAAGCCACCTCCTGCCATCTCCGGTAGGGAAAGCGCGATCGTGCACAGCGAACACAGATTTCCGGCTTTGCCGGTCGCGAAGCCGGAGTTTTCCGACCTGCCTCATTAGGGAGGGTATATCTCATTACGGAGGGTATATCTCATTACGGCGAGATTCCGTCGTTGTGCGCGCGAGTTGTCGAGATAGCGATTGTGGCTCGCAACGGCTCGGCGGACTCAATTAGTTGAACACCTCACTTTGTCTGGTGGTGATATGTCGGGACAGTTTGAAAATCACAGCAACACGGTCCGATCGATTCGTCCGGTGCGGCAGGTGCTGGTCATTGAGCCTGTGCAGCAGCATCATGGCTTGCAGGCGATTCTTCTGCTGCCAGGAACGCAGTGTACGATTGGCTCGTCGCGAGCGTGTACGTTGACCGTGCGTGCTCAGGCAATTCTGCCTCAGCATTGCCTGATCGTTTCCGGAGCCAACAGCACGCTGCTGAAAGAGTGGGGCGACAGTACCTGGTTGAACGATCGACCTGTCCGGGAGTCGATGGAGCTGATGGAGAACGATCGCCTGGCGATTGGTCCAACAGAGTTCCGAATTCGCCAGGCACATGCTGAAGAGATTGACGCGGCGTTTTCAGGCAACGAAGGCGGTGATTCTGTCAACAAGGTGTCGTTGCCGGTGGAAGAGCTGAACCATCAGCGTGCGCAACTGGCCGCTCAGCAGCAACGGCTGGCTGACGAAGCCGCAGGTCTCGATAGTCGCGAGCAGAAGCTGCTGGATCGTGAAAAAGAATTGAACGCTCGGTTCGAAGAACTTGACGAGCAGTTCAAGTCGCTTTGCGAACGAACTGGTGCGACGGGAACCGGTGATCTGAACGATCAGCTTCTCACGCTGCAGGGGAACGGCGACGTCCTGAAGGCTGAGCGTGAAGAGTTGGAGCGGCTTCGCAAAGAGCTGGACGAGTCTCGTGCCGAGCAATTGAAACGCGAGAACGAGTTCAAGAATCGCGAGCGGGATCTCGATCGGCACCGTGCGGCACTGGCGAATCAGGAACTCGATCTCGAACACCGTCGAAAAGAATTCAGGCAACGTGAAGAAGCAACGGAGAAACTGCATGCTCAATACCTGGAGCAGGAGAGGACCGTTGAAGCGCAGCGCAAGGAGTTTGATCGGCGTCAGAAAGAGCTGGACGAGCAACGCGAATCGCTCGAGATCCTGCGCGAACAGTTGACTGAGAAAGGTGACTGGAGCGACGGAGACGTTTCCTCGGCGAAGAAGCTGATTGATGTTGAGCGGGAAGAACTGGCACGCCACAAGGCTCAGATGGAGCGGGAACGGCGGGATCTGGAAGCTCGCCAGAAAGAGTTTGAGCTGAAGCAACAGTCAGTTTCCTACGAAGTTGAAGATGCCGAACGTCGCGTTGCCATCCTTAAAGACCGCGAGCAGCGTTTGGCCGAACAGGATGATGCACTGCGTCAACGTGAGCGGGAACTGGATGAGCAGCTGATTCTGTTAACCGAAAAAACGAGCGAGGCCGGCAGCGAAGACAGCCAGCAGGAAGCTTTCAGGAAGCAGTTGCATCGGCTGGCAGAATCGTTGCGGAAACGCGAAGAGACTCTGCGAAACCAGATTGAGCGTTACAACAGAGACATCGCGCAGTGGCAGGATCAGTTGGAATCACAAAGAGCATTGCTCGAATCCCGGTTGAACGAAGCTGGTCGCAAAGAAGAGTTTTTGTCGCGACGAACTCAGGAACTGACGGACCGCGAACGCGATCTGATGAAGCAACTCACTGACGTCGAACGAAAAACGGTCGACACTTCGGCACAGGAAGTCACGTTGCTGGATCTGGAGACTCGAATCAAACGGCAGCAGGCCGATCTTGATTTGCGTGAGCGGGAACTGCGGACTCAGGAATCGGAGATCTCGAAACAGCGAACAGCGTTCGAGAAGATGATGGACGATGTCGAGTCTCGTCGAAAAGAACTCGAACGCCGACAGTTGGAACTCGACGAACGCACGCGCGAATTCGAACGGACATTGGGAGCGCGGGAAGCTGAAATTGCCAGTCGTGCGAAGGAAGTCGAAGAGCAAAGCAGCTCACTCAAGGAGCGTGTTTTGCGGGCCGACTCTTTGGAGCGAACGCTGGCCGAGCAGCAGCAGACGTATGAAGAGGCACGGGAAGAATTTGAGCGGCAGCAGCACGAGTGGGATCAGCGAGTTCATGACGCGGAAGGAAAGATTTCTGAACATGAGCACGAGTTTGAGGAGCGGACTCGTGCTTTGAAGATCGAGCTGGACGAACGCGAGTCGCGAGTTGTTCAGCGAGAGTCTGACCTTCAGCGGCTGCGCGAAGAGATTCGCCACTCTGAAGACCGCCTGCGAGTTGAGCAGGAAGAGTTGAGCCGGCAGCGTTCTGAGATGCAGACGCTGATTGCAAAGGCGTCGACCACCGAAGGCGACCTCGAAGAGGCGCGTCAGCAATTGCTTCAGGATGAGCTGAGAGTTCAGGAAGAAGCCTGTCGCCTGACGCGGGACCGGCACGAAGTGGAGCGTCGTGCTGAAGACCTGGAGCGAGACCGTTCGACTCTGGTCATTGAGCAGAAAGAGCTTGCTGAACAACGGGTTCGCGTGACGGAACTGGAAGAGCGACTTGAACAGAACGAGTTGAAGCTGAGCGAAGAACGCAGCGAGCTGACGGTTCAACTGGCTCGATGTCAGGATGAAAAGACGGCAATCGAGCAGCAGCGGAAAGAACTGGACGAGGTTCGCGCTGAGCTGGATCGGAAGAACTTTTCGCTGGTCGAGCAGGAAGCTCAGCTTGAGCAGGAACGCGAAGCGCTTCAGGAAGGTCGAGCGAGTCTTGAAACTCAGTTGCTGGGACTGGATCAGGAAAAAAGTAAGCTCGAAGAGAAAACGAAAGCGTACGGTACGGCGCAGTCGGCGCTGGACGACTATCACGCATCGCTGAAGGCTGACCGTGAACGGCTGGAACGTGACCGCAAGAAATTGCAGCAGGCGCAGGCTGAGCTTCGTCGTCGTGATGCCGAGCTGGAGACTTTGCGTTGCGACATGGACGAAGAACGTCAGCGGATTGAAACGGAGTATTCCGGAATTGATGCTTCGCGTGAGTCATTTCAGCTCGAAAAGGTGGCGATGCATCAGCAGCAGGATGAGCTGAAAAAGGAACTTGATCGGCTGGACGCTGCGAGAAAAGAGATCGCCGCTGCCCGTGCCGATATTGCATCGCAGACCGAAGAAATGCACGAAAAGCGGATGCAGCTGGAAGAGCTGGATGTTGAGTACACGTTGAAGCAGGATGAACTGACGAAGACGGCGGAAACTTTGGAGCAGGAACGCAACGCTCTTGATCAGCAGTCGACGAGGATTGACGAGTGGCAGCAGGAGTTGAACGCTCGCGAAGCTCAACTTGCCGAAGAGCTGAGTCTGCTGGAGAAAAATCGCGAAGAAGCGGATCAGCAGCGCGAGAAAATCGATGCCGAAGCGATGGAACTTGAAGGTGTTCGTGCGGAAGCGGAGGCACTGCGAGAGCAGACTCAATCGGCAGCGGCTGAACTGGCCGCTCGTCAGCAGGAGTTTGAAGCAGAACAGCTTGTTCGGCGAGAACAGCTTGCTGAGGAACGGCAGAGCATCATCGAACAGCAGGCGGAAATCGCGCGGACGCTCGATCAGTTGGCGAAGGATAACGCCGAATTTAATGACGAGCGAAATCGCCACGAAGAGGAATTGAAGGAACGGCACGCGGAATTGGATGCTCAGCTTGAGGATCTCAAAACGCGGGAGTTGGCGTTGGAAGAGTCGCGCGCCGCTTTCGCCATCGCTCAGGAAACACTGGCAAATGATCGTGCGGAATTCACTCGCAACCGACGTGAGTTTGACAACGATCGCGAACGGCTTGATGTTGAACGGGGCGAGTTTTCGAAACAGCGGCAGGAGCTTGATGCCGCGCTGGCAAGGCTTGAGACAGAGCAGGGGGAG
>JADHNX010000032.1 GCA_016779365.1 Planctomycetaceae bacterium | reverse complement strand
CGAGCCTCGGCAGTGCAGCGAAAACCCAGTTTTACGACTTTCGTACGACAAATGGGAGACTGCACGATGGCACGCAAACCGAAGAAGTCGGGTTACTGGCACCACAAACCTAGCGGACAAGCTTACGTCCGACTTGACTGCAAAGATCACTACCTCGGGGAGTACAACTCGCCCGAAAGCCGCGACCGCTACGGTGAACTGATTCGCGGCTGGACGCTTCAAGGCAACGTCGATGCCGTGACGTTCTCGGTTGATGAACTCGCCCTCCATTTTCTCGGCTTCGCGCAAGGCCACTACCGGAAGCATGGCCAGTCGACCAATGAGGCGCAGAGCATTCACGCTGTGCTGCGACTGCTGATTGCGTTCGCTGGGCCACAAAGTGTTTGTGATTTCACTCCTCGCCGTTTTCGGGAATTTCGGGACTGGCTGATCGAACAGCCAGACCGTCAAATCAAGAACGAAGCGAGGAAGCTTTCTCGCCAATTCATCAACAAGTCGATGTAGAAGATTGTCAGATGTTTCAAGTGAGGCGTTGGCGAGGGCATAGTTTCACCCGGCGCATTTCCATCTGCTACGCTCCATCACTGAAAATCAAAACCACGAACAAGATAGCGTCAACTGACATTCCGTCCCAGCTTAATCCAGCGTCGTTATCCGCGGGCTGATAGACTGCCAGCAGGATGCGTTGAGAATCATTGCACGCAGCGAACACACCTGGTCGAATTCTGCCGGCGCGGTTTCAAGGCGATGCCGAATGGCAATTTCCTGTTCAAGTGTCAGAGCCGATCGTAGTACACGTCTGTGTCGATCATCTTGGCCGCTCAGGCCGGCCCGATTAAACCGAGCGACCCACTCCTGGCACACACGACGCGAAAACCAGTCGCCAGTACCAACCGTCCACCGATTGATTGCCAGGATGACGACGTGAATTCGCCGAGCGTGTTCTTCACTCTTTTCACTCCGTTCCAGCCGAGCCAGTTCCGACACCGGCAAATGAAACTCGACCTACATCATCACCTCCATGCCATTGGGATGGCGGTGTTACGATGGGTTACCTGAGAGAGCGCAAGAGAATGCGCGCTGGTTCAATCTGGAATACGTATGACATTCTTAGTAGAAAGCTGACGGACATGCGGTTTGTCAAAGCCGTTCGTGTCCACGGCCCATCAAAAACTCTTTACATTGGCTGCTGGAGTGACCTTCGGAGAAGACCAAGCCGCATCCGAGAAGACCACGCCGACGCCAACTTCAGCCAACTACGCCGGCACGCCTTGAGCCTGCTGAAAACCGAACAGACACCGAGAGTCGGAATCTAAAACAAAAGACTCTCAGCCGACTGGAGCAGCAGACATTTGTTCAAAGTACTGTTCGCAGCATGACTAATCTTGCAATCGCCCTGCATCAGGCACCCGGAATGGGCAACTCATCTATCCGTGAAGCAGTCGCCACCTCTGGACCCCGCCTGGCTGGCGAGGGCTTCAATGTTGTTTTCTGGGATGACGCTTTGAAGTGCATTCGCCTTTCACGTTGTAACCGTTGAAATTGCAGGTTGGTCTACGAGATTGTGCACAAGAACACGCGAAGAGCTAAACACTGAATTCGCAAGGTGGTGTATGCTCCAGGGTGAGGATTTGAATGCGACTGCCTAGTCAACACTCATAGTAAAGTCTGCTACAATCGTGCACATACCGATGCAGCAGGCAAAACGCGGAAAGAATCGAGGATTGAGCCGTGTCGACCGAGGATCGCACACCTGAACCGAATGAATCGGTCGTGCCTTCTAGCCCGAACGACATGCCTGTATCGTCCGACGACGACATTGGTGAAAAACTGGCGCCGGACGACGACAGCGAATGCACAATCGTTTCCCCTGCGAAAGAACCTGCTTCAGCGGTAACCGCGACTGTCGGTGTCGATTCCCAGAATGTAACTATAGAGGAAACGCCTGATTCATCGACAACATCACAGTCAAGCAACAAAAGACGGTTGCCTGACGCCACTGGTTCCAGGCAGGACCGCTTCGAGCTTGTCGAAAACTTCGCACGTGGCGGCCTCGGAAATATCTGGCTCGCCAACGACGGGCGGATTCGTCGCGAGGTCGCTTTCAAGGAACTCCTTCCCAAAGCACTTCGAAGTCAGATCGCCGTGTCTCGCTTCATTGAAGAAGCGCAGATTACGGGCCAGCTCGAGCATCCCGGCATCGTTCCGATTTACGAACTCGGTTTCCAAGCCAACGGTACGCCTTACTATGTGATGAAACTGGTTCGTGGTGAGACCTACGAGGATGCAATCGCTGCGTACCACAAGCTTCCTGCCGATGATTCAGAGCGTCACCTTGAGTTTACAAGGCTTCTCCGCAACTTCATCGATATCTGCAACACGCTGGCTTTCGCTCACGAACACAACGTTATTCATCGAGACCTTAAGCCACACAACATCATGCTCGGGCAGTTCGGTGAAACTCTGGTTCTGGATTGGGGACTGGCCAAAGTTGTATCATCCAATGCGGACAAGAATACCGCCTCGCATGAAGCCACAACTGCCGACCCGCCGGACACAGACCACGCCACCACCGAACAACAGTCGAAACTGGCAACTGTTGGTGGGGACTCGCAAAGTTCAGGAATCGCCACTGATGCAATCGATACTGAGCTTACAGTGGATGCGGGTCTCTCTGAACTGGGTTTGCAGCGACCACCAGGTTCGCAACAACCGCCAACAAGTCCGTCGAAAAAATCGTTTAACGAAAACACCAGCGATTCGGGAATTTCTTACCGCGAAGTTTCCGTCAACGAACGCACGACAGGCACAGAGACCCGTGTTGGGGCAGTGCTGGGTACACCGGCGTACATGTCTCCGGAACAGGCTCGCGGTGAGCACGACATTCTCGACCGACGTTCCGACATCTACGCGTTGGGGGCGATTCTTTACCGCTTGCTTACAAACAAAACGCCGTTCGGGAAGGGCAGTGTAAGAGAGATTCTTAAACGCGCAAGAGATTGCGATTTCGAAGCTCCAAGATCGCATGACAGCTCGATAGACAGGGCTTTGGAAGCAATCTGCCTCAGGGCGATGAAGAAGGATATAAAAGATCGTTACGCATCAGCACTTGATTTGAAATCAGACGTCGAAGCCTTCCTGGCTGACGAACCGGTTAAGGCATATCCCGATCCTCTACAGGTGCGAGTTCGTCGCTGGGTTCGTCGCTATCGTACGGCTGTGCTTTCTTTGTCTGCGATTCTTGTCACGGCCACGATCGCTCCCTTTGCCATTGAGGCCGCTCGACACAGCCGACTTACGGATGCCGTTACGGCTCGTTTTGAGAATGCCGACGCGGCTGTCAGTCGACAGGATTACTCAGTGGCTGCTTCACTTCTGGACGAGGCTGCAGGCCTGCTGGCTAATGAACCGAAACTCGGTGAACTCGCCAGTCAGGTCGAACGTAAGCGTGCCAGTGTAGCATCTGTCGTTTCCAAGAAAGAGTTGGCGGAAGAAAAGCATCGCCGGGAAGTTGCTGACGCTGCGCGACACGTTGCGGAAGTAAACTTCCAACGGGCCGAGCGAGAACGTAAACGAGCTAACCGCAACTTCATCATTGCGTCTTCCCAGCGACTTGTTGCTGAATCCAAAGCTGTCCGATTGTCTCATCCTCGCCTCAGCATGTTGCTTTCGGCAGAGGCGGTCGAGATCTCTCAACACCGCAAGGAATCGATTGTCCCTGAAGCTCTACAGAATCTGCACGACGTTGCTGCGACCTTTGGCGGCAACAGCTATTTTGGGCATGACGACCAGATTCGAGATTCGGATCTCAGCCGTGACGGAAGATGGTTGTTGACCGGCAGCAAAGACAGGACTGCTCGACTCTGGGATCTCACAGCTTTGGACCCATTGAAGGAATCGGTCAAGCTGACAGGGCACGAAGGAGCGATTGATTGCGTCGCACTTCCCGCTGGTGGCCGGTGGGCAGTGACCGCTGGTGAGGACGCGGATGTTGTCGTCTGGGATCTCGCGGCGACCGACATCAACGACTCCCCGATCGTACTTAAGGGGCATGAACTGCCGGTAACGTGCCTTGCCGTTTCGAGCGATGGACGCTGGCTGGCAACATCTGGAATCGATGCCGACATTCGACTTTGGAATTTGTCCGATGACGACATTGCCAGCTCGATGCAGCTCCTTTCCGGGCACGAAGACACCGTCAATCAACTCTGCTTCGCACCGTCTGGAAACCAGCTATTCAGCGGCTGCGAAGACGGGACCATTGCTGTGTGGCCAATTGCGTCGAACAGTACCCCGATTGCGACCAAGGCTGAGGCTGTTTCGCCGCTTTACGAATCGAAGAAACACAGCAGTGGGGTCCTAAAGCTGGCTGTCAGTAATTCAGGTGACTGGCTGGTTTCCGGAGACTCTCAGGGTTCGGTTATTGCATGGGACCTTAAGAGCAACGAATTCACAAGATCGTTTCCAATGACCGGGCATCGCCGAGCAGTTTCTGAAATTGCGTTTGCCGACGGACCAGCATCTCCAGAAGCCAGACCGGTTGAAACCAGACTGGCCGTTGCCGGGACGGATGGAAATGTCATTGTCTGGAAACTCGACGTGACAGGCCCGGAAAAACTCGACGAGTTTCATGACCATGACGGCCCAGTCAACGACCTCGTCTGGAATCGCGATGGCTCGACCCTCGCGACGTGTGGTGACGATCGAATGGTGATGCTCCGCAGGTGGAATTCCTTGAACGGCAGCGAGGAAGGAAACAGTTCCGGACAGAAGCTGCTGGCACATGAGGACGCCGTCTGGACACTTTCACTCACTGGCAACCGACTGGTCAGTGGAGCACTGGATGGTAGCGTTCAGCTCTGGAATCTGAACCGGGACGAACCAGGAATGGTTCCACTCGTCCTGCGAAAACATCAACGCACCATTCGGGGAATTTCAACGAGTCCCGATGGTCAATACTTTCTCGTCTTGAGCTCCGATCGCGACAGTACATGGTCGCTCTGGCATCGTGATGTTGAGGTAGGCTTCGCGGCGATGGACGCAGATTTCGGCAACACCGCCTCAGACAACAGCGAATTCCGAGCGACCGCCGTAGCGTGGAACCCTCGATCGGACATGGCAGCAATTGTCGGATCAGACAACACCCTCATCCTGCTGACAGTTTCTGGAAACGAATCGAAGAAGATCGCGGTGACGCTGCCGCCCGTCGCCATTAACGCGATTGTATTTTCATCCGATGGAAATAAGTTGGCAGTGGCTGGCGATGAAGGACTGATACTGGCGATTGATGTCGACGCTCTTACGAAAAACCAGACACTGCAACTGAATCTGAAGGCAGCGGGCGATTCGGACTTTGTCACGATTGCGGCAAGCCCAAACGGAAATCAGTTTGCCAGCGGTTCCGAAGACGGAGCCGTCATCGTCTGGGGTTCCGACTCAAGCTGGAAACTGTTGCCGGGTTCACATCGCGACTTGGTCAGCGACATCGAATTCAGTCCAAACGGCAACCAGCTGGCCAGCGTTTCTAATGACAAATCGGTCCGCGTCTGGAATCGTTCAACGGACGGAACGTTTGGGGACTCTCCGCAAGTTCTCGTTCAGCACAAGGAGCGAGTTCGTTCGATAATTTTCGCACCGAACGGTAAGTCATTGTTGACCGTCTCGGACGACACAACGGCGATAGTCTGGACTCTGGACAGCGACAATCCTGATGGTCGTGCGAAATTTCTTGTCGGCCACGATTCTGCAATTCACGTGTGTGAATTTTCAACCGACGGACGATGGGCTGTTACCGGGAGTGACGACGGAACGGTTCGACTGTGGGACTTACAGAGCGACAACCCGTCCGCATCAGTCGTCATCATGCACCAGTTTGGTGAACCCGTGCGTGCAATTGATTTGATTGCCGATTCGCAAACACTGCTTCTGGGAACGAGAGACGGTGATCTTTATGCCTGGCCACTCGCCCCTTCGGCGTTGCTGAATGGTGTCAGGGAATCCGCCGGAAGAACACTTTCCGCTAACGAGATTCAACGGTTCAACACGCTGGCAACAAGAATCGACGATTGACACTTGCTCGTCTGAAGTTACTTCTTTGAGATCAATCCGTCGACTTCAGACTTGCGGGCATAACGAATCGTCACTGCTGAAAGCAACAGACCTGGAGCGTCTGCCGTCGAGGTATCCAGCTCAACAGGCCGCGTTCGACCGGAGCCGAATCCCAATCGGCCACCGGATTGAATAAAGCGATCGCCTGGGGCAACGCCTTCCCAGCCGACGGTGAAAAACAACACGGTGATCATCCCAACCCGCTCGACAGATCCGGATTCGGCCGCCACTGAGTCCCGTTCATCAGTCAACTTGAACGATTCCACATTCCACGTATTTTCGGACTTCGGCGTGTACCAGCCTTCATAGGTGAAGGCGGTTCCGGATGTCAGCAGACGATGTCGTTCTTTCGCGATGACCTCTCCTGGATGCTCACGTTTCTTGCCCATTACATTGACGCCATCGACAAAGACGAGCGAATAGACATCCTTTGGCCCGAGGTTGGTGACCTTGATGACAGGTTCTTCGCCCTCTTCCAGCGACACAAACTGATTCGAGCTGGAAGCTTTCAGCGGCCGTGGGATTCCTTTGACCGCGATTTCAACAGAAGCTGGAAAACCGCTGCCAGCAATCAACGGATGCGGTCTCGATCGATCGATCCATTTGTATTGTCGTTGCTCCATGCGGGGGCCGGTCCCGAACAGTGCTGATTTCGGGGATGCTCCAGTATCTTCCAGGCCAACGTTCACGAGTGTCGAACCGTCGGCGTTCCAACGACGCAGCTCCCAGCTCTCCCCCATATAGGCCGCATCGCTGAGCGCAATCGGTAACTCTTCGACGCCATATACTTGTTCGCTGTCACGTTCGAGATCAACCAGAATGCACTTCAGGTCGAACTGCTTTGTCGGCGACGTCGAGTTTGTCACAAGCGGAATCACGAGTACTTTCGCGTTGCCAGCATGTTCGGCGATCAACTTCTGGACACTCTTCCGCTGCATCTGCGCCAACGAATACTTGCGGCAGACTTCCTGCATCTTTGAGCTTTCGACAACGTCGAATTCGCCATCGGCCAGTTTCACGATCTCTCGATTCAGTCGGTCGCAGAAGTAGTCAGCTTGCGGGCCTAACTCACTGAGCGTTGCCTTCGGGTTGCTACTGTCAATGTAGACAGGTCGCGGGAGCACGGCGACCGCTTCGTACCGCTCATCGACAACATCATCAACCAAGTCTTCCAGAAACTGGCCCGGTGACGTCAGAAGCAGGACTGTGAGCAAAGTCGAATTCACGACGGTTGCCTCCAAATGGCAGAATTCGGGAACTGTTCTAACTGCTGCTTGCTGGTCAACGAAGGCTCTGAATCGACAGCCATCTCGCTGGTTACCGCTGGTGTTCGAGCAATGTTGCCGAATGCATCGGGTCGCACGAATCCCGTTATAACATCAGGATGACCAAACTGTAGCCCAGCAACGGTCAATTTTGGCAGCAATAGACGCCAGAATTCGCGACTTGAGCCTTACCGCGCGACTCATGGATCGTATTCATCCACAATTCGATGACGTCTAGGAACTCTTCTGGACAGTGGCAGGCCAGTCATACTGCCTCAGCGTGACCACTCAAAAATTGCCGTACTGCGGACCGTAGAACCGATTGTTGAATTGTCCGAAATAGCGACCTTTGATGTATCTTCGCCCCCGAGGCAAACCTGAAGCGTCAGCCGGTCTCAGACTACGTGACTGAGCTGTCCACGGCCTGAAGTTAAACAAACGATGCACGAAGCATTCTTCATTATCGCAGCACGAATAACCCGCTTGGGAACTGTGGCCGTCCCCGGAATTCCATTGCGGACACGCGCCGTATTCTTCAGCGGAAGCTGGCTGAACGTTGGCGAGTGTCAAAACCAAGGCACAAACGAGCGACGCACGAATCATGTCAAACTGCCTTCCTGGCTGCCGTCAGGCAAACCGGTTGCGAGGTTATCGTCCCTGGTAGCCGGATATGTCGAGAATCTTCCCATCGACCACGAAGCGAGTCTGCCCGGTCCGTCGAGCGTACTCGAAGAGTTGATCCGCCATTAGTGTCGTCGCCGCCGCTTTTCTCAATGGGTCCAGCGTGCTGTATGACGGACGGTTTGTCAGCAGATCAGAACCTCGCCCCGGCACTTTGACGGTTGGATTCGACGGGAAGAACAGCGGATCGGCCTTGTCGATGAACTCGGTCACCTGAGTGTTCACCGTCACTTGGTCATTGGCATCGTTCCCCCCTGGATCCTTGACGATCATCCGATCCTGATCACTGCGACGCACGACAAGCTGAGGAGTCGTGCCGTCCAGATCGACGGCCAGTTCGCCGAGTGCGAATGTGAGTCGATCATTGATTTCAGCTCGCTCATCCACCAGCGGCGTCGCCCCTTGGATGTTTGGATTCTGAGGGTTAGCTCCGACGAGGCCGGAAATCGAGACAGAAGTATCAGTGGCCGCCGCATCGCTGGCGGGATCGGTCAAGCCGTACTGATCAAGTCGCACGATGTACGCATCAAACTGCGGAATGGCAACGGCATCCGGGGTTGTGCTGGTGCCCGTGTTAACTCCGGTGTTGATCTGACCGGTTGGTGGCGTGCCGATTCCGATTGACCAGAACTGTCGGAAGAGCGGAAACCCGTCGCTGAAGACGACACTGACGTCGTTCAATGAGTGAACCGTTTCACTGGTAACCGGATGAATGTTTCCAGGGAAGTTTGCTCCCGCCGGAAGGCCAGCGCCCGCTGCCGTCAACATGCCGGCATTGGTTGCCTGGTTGGCATCAGTGAACAGTCCACCCGCTCCGCCGGCCGCCGTCGACAGCGAGACGTTTCCGAGAGCGAGATTGATGCCCGAAGTTCCCAATGCCAACTGAGTGTTGGTTCCTGTCGAATCCTGGTCGGCATCAGGTTCCGGGATATCGTCGAGTTCCGGTGGCAACAGATTGTCGAGCCCGCGTGTGGCGTCATCGTCCGTCGGAGGTTTCGGGATGTTTTTTTCTCCCCGCTTGCGATCTTCCTCGTCTTCCTCTTTCTTGCCATTGTCTTCTGGCAGCGGCGGAACAGGCGGAACGGTTTCACCTCGCTGAGCACGACTGGCCTGGGCAACGGTTTCCAGTTGAAGTTGCTGGACATTGAGACGTCCTGCAAGGCCCAATGAGCCTGACTCGAAGGGCGGAAATTCCTGAAGCGATCCATCCGAAGCGTCATGGACAAGCTGCTCACCGGGAGCAATTTCGAGCGATGATGAACTGGAAGAAGCACTGACCTGTCGGACCTGTCCGGAATCGTTCGCGACGACAGTGTTCGTTGTCGGCCGGCTCTTCGAATCAATTGCCAGTGTTCGAACGATCCCACTTTCGCAGGCAACTCTGGAAATTGATCCGTCAACAGAATGCCTGACAATGCCGCGACCGATCTGGGTCGCCGTGCCCGCCGTCTGCACAATCGCCGCCGATCGGGATACGGTTCGAATATTGCCTCGTAATAGTTGAATGTCGGGCAGTCCTGACGAACCAGAAAGGCAAATCTGAGTCTCTGCTCCGAGGTAAACGACCAGCCCCGGTTGCCAGTAAATCGCAGCGGCCGACTGTTTGTCAGTTGCGACTGTGCTTCCTGCCGGGATGTTGAGCTGACGTTTGACGATCGTCGATTGACCTTCAACATCAGCAATCACGTTCCCCTGCACCATCGTCACGACGGGAGTCGGTGCGTTCGGCATCTGAGTTGGAGTTGTCAGCAACAGCAACAAGGCAGGCCAGGTCATAATTCTGAATCCATCGTTCAGGCGTAGGCAACAGCTTCAGGTTCGGACGCGAAGACTGGAAGTCTGTTAGAAGTCGTAAATCAGCAAGGCGCTCAGAACGTGCTTCTGGTAGCTGTAGAAGTCGACACCGAAAAGGTTGGCAACATTGGAATCGCTGTCTACGTAGGTGTAGTCAAATCTCAGGCTGGTGTTCTGGTCGATGTATTTCTGAATGCCGGCACGCAATTCCAGACGCTGGTCCTCACGTGATCGTTCGAAGAAGTCGAGGCTGTTGCCGTTCGAGTATTCATCCCAGAACTGACGGGCTTCGGCATCAACGACCAGGTCCTGGAAGACGGGATATTCGATTCGAGCATTCAGCATGTGGCTGTTCATGTCGAAGTCGCTACCGTACGCGTCGGTATTGTCGAAGCGGTAGCCAGCGTAGATGCGACCAAGGTTCTGCGGGCCGATGTACCAGGCCTGTGTGAATCCAGCGGAATTCGTATGGCCGGTTCGATTCTGAGCGGGGATTAACGAAAGACCAGCGAGATCCAGATACTCGTACTCGTAGAAACCCGTTGTGTGTCCGCTCTGTTCCCAGCGTTTGGTGACGGAACCTGCCAGACGATGACTGGTTGCAAACTGATTGCGATCGAGCAGCGTTTCACCAAAGCTGTAAGTGACTCCCGCGATCCAGTCACCGAAGGCGCGATTCCAATAGGCACTGGTCGAATAGGTTTGAACGTCAAACTGGTCAAGATCGAAATGAAAGTTTGTGTAGGCCGATCCCGTCACACCGACAACTTCGTCGCTGTCCTGAATGAATCGGTAATCGCCGAACAAGCCGACCACCATACGGGAATCTTCGCGTTCGATATTTCCGCCCAGACCTGAAAACACGGGCGTCAGGGGCACATTTGAGTCGTACTCGAACCCGGTCAGAAACGACAGATTCCACTGACGAGGTTCGGACTGTGAAATGCTCAGTGGCTTATAACTCCCGAGGGCCGCTGCTCCCAGTCGTTGATCATAGGCTCGAAACGCATCTCGGTATGGTTCAAGAGTCTCGTCAAATTGAGCGGCAAGTTCGATGTGTTCACGAGCAGACTCGCTGTCGCCCTGCTCGTACATGGCCAGCCCAAGGAAATACCGCGCGTGACCATTTTCAGGATCGGAACTCAGCATGTCGCCAAGTTCCGCCGCAGCCATCTGAGGCTGTCCCGATTTCAGCAGAGCAATCGATGCATCCAGACGTAACTCTTCAGGCGTCTGACCATTGTCCCGCACTGCTTCGAGTACACTCACAGCCGCAGCGGGGTTGCCGGTCCGAAGTAAACAAAGACCACGGTAGTACTCACCCGCTGGCGAAGCCGGCATCTCATCGAGAATCTGTAACGCCGCATCATAATCCTGGTGATCGAAGGCAATGATTACTTCCTGCAAAAGCAGCTCGCTAAGCACTGGGTCGGTGACAATCAGATCGCCTAACTGATTCGACGAAGGACTGTCGAACTGCTCAGTCGAGGCAGTGGTGTGAACGAGGCCATCCTGTCCCTGGGCCTGTCCTTCTGCGGCCCCTCGAAAGGAGAAACTCAGCAGGCAGACAAGGCTGGCGATCAGTGTTGAGGTGAGGGCCTTGCTCACAGGTCCGTTCGAGGAATCAGAAGCCATGCCGGCGTTGCTCCGCTGCCTGATGGTGGATATCCCTGCTGCGATGAATGCAGTGAGATCGGGGCGCGGTGAATCCATGCACCACACCGGCGGTTTCTTCGGCGCGCGGGTTGTGTCGGTTGGAGCGAATCTCGGGGCTGATTGACCAATGGCGAAGTTATCGCCTAGTTGGAGACCGGGTCAGTCAGAATGGGAAATCTGTAGCGATTAGTGGTAGTATTCGGGCTTCTTTCCTAATCGGAACTATCGGGACGAATCCACGTCACACTGACCGTCGTCCTCAGAATTGTTTCGAACGGAACATTCAGACTGCCCGATTGTAATGGTTGGCCCGGTCTGCGCGGGCCTCTTTGAGTTTCAGACACTGTCTACAACAGATGCCCGAGGAAGCTTCCATGCTGATTCGTCTGCCCCGATTTTTCGAATCAATCTCTCGTCCACTTACGGCAATTGGCCAGCAATGCCGAAACCGGCAGAGCCGAAAGCAGCGGGCGGAACGGTACGCCGCTGTTGCAACCGAGCAACTCGAAGCGAGAACGCTGCTGACAGTCACGGGTTCTGGAACGTTCGTGCCTGCGACGGGCGTTCCAGCGCACACGTTTGTAATTGATTCCGGAAACCCAACCGGCGGTAGCGTGCATAGCGTGTCGGCAGGGACAACATCGGCGACGTTTTCACTTGCAGGGCGGATCGTCGGTCCCGCCAATATTCCTCATGGCCAGGGGTTTTCAGGCAACGTGGTCGGTGTTTCCGGCGAAACCTTCAGCTTTCAGGCAGTGTCTGGCAACACTGCACCGTTCACCGTCAGCAACGTCGTACTGGGGCTAGGGAATAACTCGTTTACATACAACGTTGGACGATCGGGTGGCCCTACCGATGTTACAGTCAGCGATCTCACCAGTTCGATTCGCATTAATGCGGCGCCGAACGCGGACAACGATTCCTTCACTCTTGACGAAGACGAACCAAATCCCGCCAACCGAACGATCAACGTGCTGGCCAACGACGAAGATGGTGACGGCGGCGGCGATGCTGACCAGGACTTAAACAATCTGACAATCAGCAGCGTCACCGCCCCCTCAAATGGAACGGCGATGATTGTCGGCAATCAGATTCGTTACACGCCGAACACTGACTATTTCGGCCCGGACTCGTTCACGTACCGGATTTCGGACGGAGTAGCACTCAGTGCACCGGCAACCGTTAACATCACCGTCAACTCGGTCATTGACACGCCGGGAGCCATCGCCAGTTTTGACGACGATGTTGCCCCGGTGGTTGGAAACTTCACAACGTCCGGCACCTTTACCAATGACACACGCCCCACGCTGAATGGGGTTGCAGAGCCAGGAGCATTGATCTCCATTCGGCTCGGCAGTGGCACCGGAACTCAGATCGGCACCACAACGGCAAATGGTTCAGGCAACTGGACAGTGACCGGTGCCAGCTTGACTCAGGCGCTTGCGGAAGGCAGCCAAAGCCTTTTCGTAAGGGCGACATCAGGTGGCGCGACATCCGTCAGCCCCACGCCATTTGTCATCAACGTTGATACGACTGCTCCGACGTTCGTCATCACGTCCCCCGGTACTCGTGCGGAAGATGTGGACTCGTACAACATCGCTTTCTCAGAGATTGTCAGTGGCGTGGATACGGCTGACTTTTCGCTGACTCGAAGTGGCGGCGCTAACCTTCTGACATCCGAACCGGTGACCACAGCCGACAACGTTTCCTACACGCTAACCGACAACAACAATCCAACGCTGACGAGTCAGTCGGCGACGTATCGCTTCTCACTGACATCGACCGGCTCAGCAATTGCCGATCGCGCCGGCAATCTGCTGGACACATCGGCGACTGAGGCTTTCGTCGTTGATGTCACCTCGCCTTCTTTCAGTACTCCCACGATTGACGGCACAGATGATCGATACTCCGACAGCGTCTTTGCGCCGGTTAAGGTGACTGAGAATTCCCGACCAACCATCGACGTCACTCTGACCGAGCAGCAGTTTGAGATCGCCTCTTTCGGCGCCAACTCGAACGAAGTGACGCTGTCACTGGTCGAAGCAGGGGCAACCACCACACTGGCGAGCAATATCAACGCGGCTCAAACAACGATTGAGGTCAGCTCGGCGACGGGTTTTCCCTTGTCGGACTTTACCGTTCGAATCGGCACTGAGGATTTGCTGGTTACCAGTCGAAGTGGCAACATCCTGACAGTGCAGCGCGGTGCGAACTCTACAACAGCTGCGTCTCATTCCAAAAACGCAGATGTTGTTCGAGATGACGTTGTACTGACAACACCAATTGTTCATCCGATTGCTGTCGGCAGTGACGGTGACGCCATGCAGTCATTCTCGTTCCAGCCCGAAGTCGGAAACGAGTTGAGTCCTGGACGACACAACCTTGTTGTTCGAGCGACGGATGGCGTTGGCAACAGCGCTGACTCAGCAAATATCACAGTGGTCGTCAGCATTGTCGGCGAACAGACATCCGGTGCTCCCGGTACGCCGGTTGTGACAGATGTCTACAGTTTCCTCGAAGCACTGACGCCCGGCGGCGTGACTCCTTCAGTACAACCTTGGCAGATGGGCTTTGACAAGACGACTCAAACCATCTGGATCAATACCGAGCTTGGTGGTCAAACTTTGCAGTTTGACCCGGCGACAGGTACTGCGCGTATCTTTGACCTTACCAGCCTTGATTCAGCCAATGGTGTCGGCACGAATCCTCACGGAATTTTCTTCGATTTCGACACACACATCACACCACGCGTCTGGATCGCTCAACGGAACGCCGGAGGTAGTGCTGCCGGCCCTGGTGCCGAGGGTGGAGCAAGCCTGCTCAGTTACGTCGATGTTGCAACCGAGCAACTCTACACCTACCGCTTTGAAGGTCTGGAATTCAATCTTGGTGGCGCTACGCCAGTTGAAGCGGAAGACTTCCACGCCGTACTCGTGGACGATGCCGGCACAATCTGGGTCGTCTCTGACCACCTCAATATGATCCTGGAAATCAACACAAGTACGACCGATCCTGAAGATCGTACTCTGAGCATCGTGCCGCATGTGCTGCCGGAAGAGTTTCAGAGCGACAGTGGAAGAGACTTCGATCCACACGGCATCAAGGTTGTAGTCGATGAACGGACGGGCGAGCGCTACGTCTGGTTTCTGTCGGAAGGCGGCACCGGAAGAATTGGACTACTGCGCCCCGGATTCAAAGATGACGGCAGTGATGCATGGGTCACCTTCGCGGTTGACAGTCAGTTTGAGAACGCTCGTGGAACCTTCGTAGAAATCGACGATGGCGAAACTCCAGGCATTCCTGAAGATGATGTCATCGTCGGAACATTTGCCGTTGCCCGAACGAGCGGTGGTAGTGGTGGCGGTGGCGGGAAGAATCTGAATCCGGCGACAACGTTGGGCGTCGTTCAGGTCATTGCTCCCGGAAGTCTCGCGAGTGACCCGACAGAAGACCCCAATAATCCGACAACCCCGCCGACAGCAAAATTCTTTGAAATTCCTGCGATCCCAGGAGCGCCGGTCGACTTGGCGGCCGTCAATCAGCCGTACCTTGACCGATCTGGTCGGGTTTTCTTTATTGATCGGACAGGCGCAGTGGGCCGGTTCCGTCCTGATGAACTGGCCGAGGTCAGCGGCGTCGATGCCGTACAGCCAATCGTCGCATTTAAGGCTCCACTAAACACAGCATCGCTGACTCCTGAAGTGCTGGATCTCGCCGGTCAGCGTCGCATCATCAGTGATCCGGTGCCGATCTCAACGTTACTCGATCCAGCTCGTCAGGAAGATCGATCGTTTGTCGACGGTCTCGACCTGTATGAAGTGGCGCAGGAGAACTTGGGCATCAAGAATGCGTCGCAGGGACGAGGTGCGTTTCGAGGAACTTTGAATGCGGCAAACGTGCTGTACACGTCTCTTTCACAGAACGACGATCTAGCAGTAACTGTCTTTGCCGAGACTGAACGGCGGCAGGTTTCGGTTGTCAACAGCGATGGCGGCGGACGGATGGTCTTCCAGGTGCTGCGGAACGGCAGCCTGGTAATGACGGCTCGACCGGACGGTGCTTTGTTCGACGAGCAGATCAACCTGACCCGCGAAGTCGTGCTGCAGGGCGGCGTCGACCCTGAATCCGCCGCGTTCGATGCAATCAGTTTTGACGGCGACG
>JADHNX010000031.1 GCA_016779365.1 Planctomycetaceae bacterium | reverse complement strand
ACCGAGCCGGCAGGGTGGGCACTGCCCACCAATGGGGACTGATTCTGGTGAGCGGTGCCAGCCCTACCGATGGTCTGCAGGAATCCATCCGTCGGGGGTCCAGCCTCTGGCCTGGTTGTAGGCAGTAATTAGAGCCGCGAGTTTGTCGCGACTCAGCACGGAAGAACCTGTCGCTTCGTTCGGAAGTGAATCTTCCATGAACCTGTCCGGCAGACGATCTTCTTCCGGAGTCCAGCCCTGACGAATATTGAACCGTTTCTTTGCTGTCACGATGCGGCCTGCTGTGGCACGAAGTTCTTTGACCGAATGTTCGACCCCGGTGACCAGCCGCAACATTTCCGCCATTGCTGCAAATCGATCGTCAAAGACTCCTCGCAGAAACTTGCACAGAATCAGCGAGTCCATCAGGGCGGCTTCGTCTTCTGTTTCGATGGCCAGCGGCACGGCAGATTCGTCGATATTCAGCCGGTTAACCTGGTCAGAAAAGTCGACCTGATAGGCGCCCGAGCGGTTGTGGTCGGCGCCGCGCGACCCGACCGCAAATCCCAGTGCCATCGTCTGCAGAACTCGCGGTTCGTAGCCCGGAAGCTCCAGCCCCTTAACGTGTGCCGCAAATGCGACCGAACCCTGGCCGATTCTCTGAGCAGCAATGCGGGTTCCCTCGGCGAGTAGATCGCCGACGCCCTCTCTCGAGCCGATCTTTCTCAGCGTAGAGAGCAACGCCTCGCCATTTCCAAATCGTAAATCCGGCTCATCGAGTAAGCCGTGCTCGACGCATTCCATGGCAAAGGCGATTGAGCCGCCGGCACTGATCGTGTCCAGTCCGAGTTCGTCGCAGAGCCGCGATGCTTCGAGAACGACGTTTGAATCGGAAACCCCACACAAAGGCCCCAGCGCGAAGAGGTTTTCGTATTCCATTCGGACACCCGCCGGCTCACCAGAGCTGGTTCGGTCGGTCGCGTGAAAGATGTGTTCGCAGCCGATGGTGCATGCCGCGCAGGAAGCTCGCGTTCGCTCGTGAGTCTGGCTCATGACTTCAGGCGAAAGCAGCTCAGCGTTCTCGAACGATCCCGACTGGAAGTTGCGAGTCGGCAGCGTTCCCAGACGATTAAATGTCAGCAGATTGCTGACCGTGCCCAGCTCCCGGTACTTCTCAGTGGCCGGCCCGAATGACTTTTTCGAAAGTTGCCGGCTGAAAGTGACCAACTCTTCCGGATGAGCGAACGGCGTCTGCAGAGAGCCCCGCACGGCGAGTGCCTTCAGCATTTTCGAACCCATTACGGCTCCGAGTCCGCCTCGACCTGCATGTCGACCGTCGTGCGAAACCGTTGCGTAGCGAACCAGATTCTCACCGGCCGGACCGATCGCGGCGATGCGAAACCCCTTCCCGATTCGCTCGCCAAGCATCTGCTCGGCATGGCGGCTGGACGAACCCCAGACATCGTCGGCAGGTTCAAAGCGGATCGTTGAATTCTGAACGACGATACATGTTGGTGAGGTGGCTGCCCCAACAATCATGATCGCGTCGTAGCCGCACTTCTTCCCGGCGATGGCAAAGCCCGACGAAGATAACGAATCGTTAATCCGTTGCGTCAGCGGAGACTTTGACAGAACGGCAAACTTCGCCGACGTCGTCAACGGACTGCCGACCAGCGGGCTGAAGGCAAAGATCAGTGGAGACTCGGGAGCCAGCGGGTCGATTCCGTCCGGACAATGCTCCAGCAGCAGCCACGTTCCCAGGCCCGAGCCGCCAACAAATTCCTTCAGAACATGGTTGGGGATCTCAAGGACCTCGCTTGACCGGTTCGACAGGTCAACTTTCAGGCAGCGACCGTGATTACCGGGAAGTGAGGGCATTGTTCTCAGGTCGTTCAGAAATCAGGATTAAACAGCGAAGGCGGATGTTAGTTGACGAACGTGTCGAAGATAGCGTCTCCGCCCGTCAGGGATAGTTCTACGGAATCTGTCTGAAATAACTTCCCGACTTCCAGCCAGGTCTTTGGCAACATCGATACCGACGACCGGTCTGTTAAGCTCAGGCATGCTTCGCGTTGTGGCATCGTGCGGTCCGGCCTTGTAAATTCGAACGGTTGATGCGACACCGTCCTGGCGACTGTTCGGTTTGAAGCAGCATTCGCGAGCGACGATCCATCTAAGTTGCGGACTCAACGACCAGGGGACGACGATCAGCCATTCGCGCCGCGTTGCAGGCTTTAATGTCTGCAACGAGGCTCTGCATAAAAGCAAAACACGACTCAACACAAGCCGCCGCGAAGGTCCAAGGCTGCGTCTCGACTCACCGTGCCGGCGGAATCAAACACTGACAGATGCGTCAAGACACTCCCGACCGCAGGAACTAACGAATGGCGAATGCCGCAGAAGTGATCGATATTCACAAATATTACGACCTCGGCGGTCACATCGTGAAAGCTCTGCAAGGCGTTTCGCTGGTGGTTCCCGAAGGCGACTACATCGCGATTATGGGGTCGTCGGGAAGTGGCAAGAGTACGCTGCTGAATCTGCTCGGCGCGCTCGATCGACCGACAAAGGGTGAGTACATCATCGGCGGCACGCCGGTCTCGCAGCTCAACGACGACCAGTTATCCGGCATCCGCAATCAGATGATCGGGTTCATTTTTCAGTCGTACAACCTGGTACCTCAATACACGGTGCTGGAGAACATCGAAGTGCCGCTGCATTATCGGAAAGGTACGCCCGCTCTTTCGGCGAAGGATCGCGAGTGGTGCCGCGAACTGGCCAAGATGGTCGGGCTGGGCGACCGCATGACGCATCGACCGTTTCAGCTTTCCGGCGGCCAGCAGCAGCGAGTCGCCATTGCCAGGTCTCTGGTCAGCGATCCGAAGATCATTCTGGCCGACGAACCGACCGGAAATCTCGACTCGGCAACCGAAGCCGAGATTATGGAGATGCTCGACAAACTGAACGCGGAAGGCCGAACCATCATCATGGTAACGCACGAAGCGGAGGTTGCTCGTCGAGCCAAACGGCAGATCTACATGAAGGACGGTCTGATCGCCGGCACCGGCGTGTTTCCCGGATTGGAAGCTGCGAAGTAAGCGAGATCTGATTGGCCACCCTGGAAACATTTTCGAAACATCACACTGGCCGATAGGTCTGAGATTCTACGATTCGCCACAAAACAAGTACCGCTTCGGAGTTGCCTGGTCCTCATGTCAAACGAAGTCGATATGATCTTTCGTACACAGCGATAAATTAGGACGGCGACTCGCAGGTCAGCCGCTTTCGAATGTTGAGTTGTCGACCTTAACGCCAGGCCGGTGAGTTGCTAATCGCGAAGTTTCGTGCAGAGACTAAGCCTCCATTTTGATTACTTGAGCGAGCTGGCTGGTCCGTCAACTGGTGGTTCGCTGGAGCTGGTATGTCTCGATTGCTGGATGAAAACTCTTTTCGTTATCCGCTGATTGATGCGGCGGGTTCTCCGCGAGAACTCGGGCGGCAGCACGGTGAGCAGGCTCGAACAAAAATTGCGGGCTTCGTCGGCTGGATGTGCGAAACGTTCAAGCTGACGCAGCCTCAACTCGAACGAAAGGCTCGAACTTTCCTGCCGCTGCTGGATCGTCACTGTCCTCATCTGATGGAAGAAGTGAGCGGGCTGGCGGAAGGAGCGGGAATTAAACCGGACTCAGCGCTGGCCTGTCAGCTTCGTGGCGAACTGGTCGGCCGTTCGGCAGAAGCCTGTACGACGTTCGTCTTAGGGCCTGGCGTTACGGCGAACGGCGAAACGTTGATCGGCCAGACCAGCGACATGGCCGACGAGATGCGCGACTTTGCCTACGTGCTGCATCTGCAACCGGAAGGTCGTCCTGAGGTCATCATGTGGACCTTTGGAGGGATGTTTGGTTACCACGGCCTGAACGAGCACGGTGTCGCTCACTTTGCGAATTCACTCGGCGGAGGTCCATACTGGCGACCGGGGCTTTCGCACTATCCGCTTAAACGGCTGATTCTTGAACAGCAGAATCTCGCATCCGTACGCGCGTTAATGGGCAGTTACCCGGTTTGTTCAAGCGGGAATTACGTGCTCTGCGACGGTTCGGGTTCAATTCTCGACATCGAGTTGACTGCGGATGGTCCGACTGAAATTGGCGACGGCGGCGAAGGATTTATCGCGCACTCGAATCACTTTCTTTGTGCGCCGCATGCTTGTCCGGAAAATCACAGAGCCACGTTGCCGGATTCGTTTGCTCGGCTCGATCGAATCCGCAGTCTGATCAGAAAGGACGCCGGGCGGCTTAACGTGAGCTTCATGAAGTCGATTCTGGCCGACCACGACGGACATCCCGTCAGCATTTGCAGGCATCCGCATGATGGGCAGGGCGACGGCATGCTGCCGAATTCCGGCCGGACAGTCGCCGCGATCATCGCCGAACCGAACCAGGGACGATTTCATATCGCCAGCGGGAATCCTTGTGAGACGTCTTTTGTGGAATATCGGCTTGGGCGACCAGCAAATGAGGACCTGCGTCCCTGAGACGCGATTTCAGTCGGGTATCTGGTCAGGATGTTCGCGTCTTGTGAAAAGTCGCGTTGAGGCGGCCCAGGGTAGCTGGAAAGCCGCTGAACTGGCTGATAGTTTAGCGCCTTTAACCGCGAAGAATTCGTCCTCGGAAACTCTTCCGATTGCCTGGCTCGAACTCGCGGTCAACCTCGCCGCACAGTTCGCGCAAGAGTCACCATGTCAAGAATCAGCGCCGAATCATTTCTCAGTCTGATCCAGCAGAGCGGCCTCGTGGAAGAGGATCGGCTGCAGCGTGAAGTCGACAACCTGGAAGCTCAGGGGTACAACGTTGCGGAAGCGTCAGCCCTGGCCGACTCGCTGGTCGAGCGTGATCTGCTGACGGAGTGGCAGGCCGAAAAACTGCTTCGTGGCAAACACAAAGGCTTCACGCTGGGGAAATACCGGCTGCGACGACTGCTCGGCAAAGGCGGGATGAGTTCGGTTTACCTGGCCGAACATGTCCTGATGCGTCGCCAGTGTGCAATCAAAGTGCTGCCGATCAAACGCGTCGAAGACACGTCGTACCTCGCAAGGTTTCATCGAGAAGCTCGCGCGGTCGCGTCGCTGGATCATCCAAACATCGTCCGCGCTTACGATATCGATCACGAGACCGAAGGCGACAAAGACATCCATTTTCTGGTGATGGAATATGTCGATGGCGAAAGTCTCCACGACTGCGTCAAAGACAAAGGCCCGTTGTCCCTGGACGATACTGCCGAGTTCTTCCGGCAGGCTGCGCTGGGTCTGGAAAATGCCCATAAGAACGGGCTGATTCATCGCGACGTGAAGCCGGGAAATCTGCTGATCGACCGCTCTGAAGTAGTGAAAGTTCTGGACCTCGGGCTTGCCAGGTTTTCCGAAGTAACGGACGACAATCCGCTGACGCTTGCCCATGACGAAAAAGTTCTGGGAACAGCCGACTTCCTCGCCCCTGAACAGGCCATGGACAGTCACACCGCTGACCATCGAGCTGATATTTACGGGCTCGGCTGCACGGCATACTTCGCGTTGACTGGCTATCCACCGTTTCGAGAAGGGACGCTGACTCAACGGCTGATGTTTCATCAGACAAAAGAGCCGCCGGCGCTTGCGGGAGAACGCCCGGAAATTGGAAACACGCCACGCGGTGTCGAGCTGGACAAAATAGTCCGCCACATGATGGCCAAAAAGCCCGACGAGCGTTTTCAGACGATGGGTGAAGTGGCTGCGGCATTCGCGCGATGGTTGAAAATCTATGCGACTGCTGATTGGCGAAAGGCCCACCCGGACGCGTTTCTGAAGTCCGATATGGGAACCTCCGGGGGAGCCTTGCCCGTGGCGAAAGCTGTTGCCGTCCCGGTTGCAAAAGCGGTTGCTCAAAAAGTTGCCGCTCCAGCCGCAACGATGGCAGCAGGCAGCGATACTCAGCCGCAAAGTGCGGAAACGCAAACGCCAGACGTCGCCTTGCCCGCCGACTCCTTGCCCGTGTCAGCATCGTCGGACGCCGTTCCAGTGGCATCGCCCGTTTCGCCTCCGGTGGCATCGCCTCTCGCGAACCCCGTCGTTACTGCGGCTGCTCCTGTGGAAGCTGCTTCAGACGACGGAGCTGATCCCGGCTTTGGTGCATTCCTCGCCGGGTTTGACGGAGGCAGCGACGCCGCAGCTCCAGCGTTTGCCGAACCGTTAGCAGCTCCGGTGTTCTCACCCGCTGATAATTCTCAAACCGAGCCACCGGTGGTCGAATCGCCGGCAACCGAATCAACCGTCCCGGAGTCCGACGCCGCTGCTGGCACTTCCGATGTCGTGCCGGTTGCTGAGGAAGCGATCTTGGAACCTGTCGCAGAACCGCCGTTTGCCGCGCCGATCTTTGAGACGACGACTCCACTCGAACCAGCACCGGTAGAAGAATCAGTACCGGAAGAAATCGCAGCCACCGACGATCTTCAGGGCTGGGATGACGAGTCGCCAGCGGCTGAACCACTGGCGGACTTTGACCCTTCCGTTCTGCCGGCACCGGTCGGGGACGATGACGAAGAAGCGTATCCCAGCCTGCTTGGTGGGACTCCGTCGGGTGGCGGCTTTTCTGAACTGGGCGGCCCCGCCGAAGCAACGATGTCAGCGATGGAGCAGACTCAGGACTACGTCCCATCCGGAAACACTCCTCCCGAAATTCCAGCCGACGCGACGCTGGTGAATCCGGTCGAACCTACGAGCGAAGCGAATCACGATATCGTGCCGGCAGCGCAGCCGGTTGCTCCTGCACCGGTTGCTTCGCCCGTCGAACAGTTTTCATTTGAGCCGGCTCAGAACGATGCTCCTTTTTTTCCAGGAGCGCCAAACGTGGACGTCGCCGCGCCGGTCGCTCCGCAATTCGCGTCGCCCGTCAAGCCGCCTCCCGCGTCGCCCCAGACTTTTCCGGCTCCAGCCGCCGAAGCTCCGATGTTTCCCGGAATCGAGTCGGCGCCGCCAGCTCCGCTGTTTGACCCCGCCGCATCCGCTCCGGCGTTTGGATCATCGGACCAGCCCGCGTTTCCGACCGAGGCGCCAGCGTTCGGAGCACAGCCCGAACAATTCGCAGCCGCCCCCGGTTACGCTCAGCCAGCATCGGCTGCGAGGTCGTCCGCAAAGAAGAAGCCTCCAATTGCCATCATCGCTGGACTTGTCATTGCGCTGGCTGCTGGCGGCGGAGCGTACTTCGCTTTCACCGGCGGCGACGATAAGCCCAGGTCAAAGAAGACAGCTTCGAGTGACTCGAAATCTTCGTCCAACTCAAAAAGCTCGTCGGCAGGCAAAGGAAAGTCGTCAGCGGTCGGTGGAGGCAGCGGCAAAATACTGGGATCGTCGATCAAGGTCGGACCAGGCGGAGACTTCTCGACGATCGCGGCGGCCCTCGATTATCTCAAAAAGAACAAGTCTCGATACGACACAGGCTCGCGTCGAACGAGCTGCAAAGTCGAAGTGATCGGCGGCGAGACTTACGACGAAGCGATCATCGTCGATAACTCGGGCAATGCTTACCCTCCCGGAATTCAGATCCTCTCCAGCGGTGTTGGTCGAGCGAAACTGGCGCCTTCCGGCAGCGGACCAGCGATCAAACTCGTCGGAATCGAGAACCTAGGCATTGTCGGATTCGATGTTGACGCCTCCGGGAAAGATGTCGCCATCGAGATGTCTGGATACTTGAATCGGACTGCTCTGAAAGATCTCAATGTGACGGGCTTTTCAAAAGTCGGCATCGCCATGAAGGGAGCGCTCGGCTTCAGTCAGGACGAAATCGTTCTCGAAAAGATCGACCTGCGAGGCTCGGGCACAACGACCGCCGGCATTCACTTGACGCAGGGTGAAAACGGTACCGGTCGGATTAAGCTGCTCAACTGTCGGATGCTGGGCCCTCAGGAAGCTGGCCTGCTGTTTGAATCGGACGTGAATTACGTCGAAATGAGAGAGAACATTATCGCCAACGCGGGAGTCGGGATTGAGTTTCGAGGCGGACCATTGACGCTGAAAGATGTCCAGGTACTCAACACGACTTTTTACAAGTGCGACCGAGGCGGTCTGATCATCAATCAGATGCCGGTGGCCGGAGGCGGACTTGCCGGTTCGGGCGGACTGGCCATCCATCGAAATCTCTTCGCTCAGGTAAACGGTCCAGAGCTGCTTGTCGAAAAAGATTTCGACGACAAGAAGTTTGACAGCGTTTTTTCAGCAGCTGGCGGCGGCGTGGATCAGAACTGGTCTGACCGCAAGCAGGCCGCTGATGTCAAAGCCGGGCAACGCGAAGTTATTGGCCGCGACCATCAACGGGTTCCGTCGATCGAGTTTTCATCGACGGACGAAAACAGTCCAGACTTCCTGACACTCAGGAAAGATACCGGCTACGCCAGCGTTGGCGGGCCGAAGCTGAATACGAAAAATTACATCGGAGCACGACCGGCTAAGTAGTAGCAGTTCGGCAGTTCGATCGGCCTGTTTCGGCCGAAGTCTGAAGGCTTCGAAAATCAAAGTCTTCAGGCTTCGGCTGTTCCTTTTGAAAGACGATACCTCATGTTGCACAACATTCTGATTAACGGCGAATGGCGAGCGTCCGTCGGTTCACAAACTTTCCAGGCTGTGAATCCTGCGACCTGCGAACCGATCGACGGCGACTATCCGGTCAGCCCGTGGGAAGAAGTCGAACAGGCAATCGCTGCGGCAAAAGAAGCATCTCGCGAAATGCGAGGCTGGTCGGGCGAACGTTTTGCTGAGTTCCTCGAACGCTTCGCCGCTCGAATCGAGGCGCGAGCCGACGAACTTGTCGCGATGGCGAATCAGGAAACGGCATTGCCCGTTTCGCCGAGACTCAAAGACGGCGAGCTTCCCCGCACGACGGACCAGCTCCGGCAGGCGGCCGCCGCCGCTCGCGAAGGGTCGTGGGCTTGCCCGACGATCGATTCGAAAAACAACATCCGATCGATGCACGGCCCGATTGGTCCTGTCGCGGTCTTCGGTCCGAACAATTTTCCGTTCGCCTTCAACAGCGTGGCAGGTGGAGACTTTGCCGCCGCTGTCGCCGCCGGAAATCCAGTCATCGCGAAAGGGCATTCGTCTCATCCGGGGACAACGCGGTTGTTGACCGAAGAAGCGTTCGCCGCCGCTCAGGAAACGAACATGCCGGCGGGATTCGTGCAGCTGATTTATCGAACCAGCCACGACGACGGCTGCCGCTTTGTCGGACACGCTGACGTCGGAGCGATCGGTTATACCGGTTCGCGATCAGCCGGACTTCGTTTGAAAGAAGCCGCCGACAAAGCCGGAAATCCAATTTATCTCGAACTGTCGAGTATCAATCCTGTTTTCATTCTGCCCGGCGCTCTGGCTGAACGATCCGACGAAGTTGCAGGCGAATTCTCAGGAAGCTGCCTGATGGGCACCGGTCAGTTCTGCACGAACCCCGGAATGGTCGTTCTGCTGGCCGGCGAAAAGACGGACGCGTTTGTTTCCGCCGTTGCTGAAAAGTTTTCGGCGGCGCCCGTCGGAACATTTCTCAGTGAAGCCGTCCAGAAGAGTTTTCTATCCGGCGTCGCGGCGTTGCAGAAAGCCGGCGCGGAACTGATCGCTGGTGGTGAATCTGGCGGCGGAACAGGTTTCTCCTGCCAGAACACCCTGCTGAAAGTCGACGGCGCGAAGTTTCTGGAAAATCCCGAAGCGTTGCAGGCAGAAGCGTTCGGCAACGGGTCGCTCTTCGTGATTGCGGCGGACGCCGCTCAGGCCGAGCAGATCGCCGAGTCGCTCGAAGGAAACCTCACCGGCTGCATTTACAGCGCGGCGGACGGTTCAGACGACGCGATTTACGATCAGATTGCCCCAGCTCTTCGGACGAAAGTCGGACGACTTTTGAACGACAAGATGCCGACAGGTGTTGCGGTTTCTCCAGCGATGAACCACGGCGGCCCGTTCCCGGCAACCGGGCATCCCGTGTTCACCGCAGTGGGCATGCCGCAGTCGATTTACCGCTACTCGATGCTGCAATCCTACGACGGCATCCGCCCTCACCGACTGCCGGCCAGTCTGAGGGACGAAGCTCCCAACGAAACCTGCTGGCGGTACGTCGACGGAAACTGGCGTCAGGGGAGCCTGTAGTCACAGGGTGCGTCTCGACGCGTCCTTCACATGACTCGTCGCATCCGCGCCGCTGAATGTCGAAATTCGAAGTGATTTCAGACTGTCCTTCATCCTTCGGAATTCCGCGTTTGAGGCTGGTTATTCGTTTCGACAGTCGGCGACGTTGGCGTGAGTGGAGAATTTGGCGTCAAACTTTGTTACAACTCGCGGCTCACGAAGGCTTCAAGTGGCAGATTCTGCCATTTTCAGACCACAGCTGCCTCGGCAGGCGAGGATCGCCGGCTGGCAGTTGCGGGAATTGACGTGCTGATATTCCGGGCTTTTGTTTCCGGACACGTCGCCGCCTGTGGTTCCAGGCTCGCCAGAGTCACGTTCAAGTGGGCTCAGGAACCGGTTCGGGATCACACAGGCGACACACTGACAGACTGGGTTCTAATGAAAGGTTGATTGCCATGAGTGCAATTGCAGGCGTACACGCTCGACAGATTCTCGACAGCCGCGGAAATCCGACTGTCGAAGTCGATGTTGTTCTTGAAGATGGTCAGGTCGGCCGCGCGGCTGTCCCCAGCGGAGCGAGCACCGGAAAGCACGAAGCGTGCGAACTTCGTGACATGGATCGCAAAGACTACTACCTCGGCAAAGGCGTTCAGCAGGCAGTGCAGAACGTCAACGACGAAATCGCTCCTCGTCTGATCGATCTCGACGTCTTCGACCAGGCGTTGATCGACGCCACGATGCTCGATCTCGACGGCACCGAAAATAAGTCACGTCTGGGAGCCAATGCGATCCTGGCCTGCTCGCTCGCCAGTGCTCACGCCGGTGCTCAGATCAGCCTGCTGCCACTGTTCCGCTACCTCGGCGGTGTTGGTGCCAACTGCCTGCCGGCTCCGATGATGAATATCATCAACGGCGGCGAGCACGCCAATAACTCGATCGACTTCCAGGAATTCATGGTGATGCCGCTGGGCTTCGACAATTTCAGCGACGCTCTGCGATGCGGTGCTGAAGTCTTCCACAGCCTGAAGAAGGTGCTGCACGACAGGAATCTCAGCACGGCTGTCGGCGACGAGGGCGGCTTCGCTCCGAATCTCGGATCGAACGAAGAAGCGATTTCGGTCATCGCTGACGCGGTTGAAAAAGCCGGCTACACGTTCGGTGATCAGGTCAAAATTGCACTCGATTGTGCCTCGACCGAACTCTACGACGAAGCCACCGGCACCTACACGCTGGACGGCAGGAAGATGGATTCTGACGGGATGATCGAACTGCTCAACGGCTGGGTTGAGAAGTACCCGATCTGCTCGATCGAAGATGCTCTGGCCGAAGACGACTGGGATGGCTGGAAGAAACTGACCACGGCGATTGGCAGCAAATGCCAGCTCGTGGGTGACGACCTGTTTGTGACGAATCCAAAGCGACTGGCTCGCGGAATCAAAGAAGGCATCGCAAACAGCATTCTCATCAAGGTCAACCAGATCGGTACACTCACCGAAACCATTCAGGCCGTGTCGATGGCTCACCGAGCCGGCTTCACTTCCGTCATGAGTCACCGCTCGGGCGAAACCGAAGACAACACGATCGCCGACTTGGCAGTCGCGTTGGGAACCGGCCAGATCAAGACGGGTTCGGCCAGTCGTACGGATCGTATCTGCAAGTACAACCAGCTTCTTCGCATCGAAGAGATTCTGGGTGGTGCCGCCACGTACGGCGGGACGATCAACTGATTGTCTCAGGCCCAGCGATGCTGGTTTGTTATTAAATCAGAAGAAATTCCTCAGCCCGGCTGTCCTGGACAGTCGGGCTGATTTCGTTTGACGTAGTCAGTCTGACTCGCGGAAAACGATCAATTCCTGGAACCCTTTGTTCGACAGTCAATGCCTAGACCAAGCAGAAAAAAAACAACTCAAATTTCCAGCGACGCTCAGCACGAGCCGTCGTTGTTGCAGTGGTTCGTTTCGTTTCTGTTCTGGGGGCAACTGATGGTCGCGGGAATTCTGTACGGCAGTGTGGCGATGGCTCCCAAACTGTCGACCTACGTCGGGCTGAACGACGAATATGTGACCGCACAATCCGAACTCGTGAGGTTAGAGCGGCAGGTGTTTGAGCTGCGGAAGATTACCGAGTCTCTCGAACAGGATCCCGGACTGCTGGAAGAGCTGGCGAGGATCGACCTCGACGCTACCAGGCCAGGCGAGGAGCTGATTCCTTTGCAGGATAACCTCACGCTGCAGAGCCGAGTCGCCAGACCGTACACCGCCACCCTGCAATCAACCGAGCAGTGGTATCAGCCATTTCTGATTGCCTTCGCGACGGATCACCAGCTGCGAACGATGTCGCTGGTCATGGCTGCCGGACTGGTGCTGGTGGCCTTTACGTTTTTCCAGCCGTCGCAGGCTGTCCGGTTCAGCATCGGCTGGAAGAACCTCCGAGAGGGCACTTCCACGATGCTCGCCCGCTACCGTGCCGGCTGAATTGAAGTTTGCAGGGATAAGCAGTTCGTGGTCCGCCGGCTGCGATCACTACTCATCGAGCAGCGACACCAGCAGCTCGGCAAACTGATCGATGGCCTCGCGAGGGATCGTGTGGACGTTGGGAAACTCGATGAAGTTCACATCGAAGCCGGAGTCGAGGAAGAGATCCCGCAGCCAGGTTGCGGCTTCGAACGGCAGGATCGGATCGACGGTTCCGTGGCTTTGCAGAACTTTCAGCGAGCCCCTTTTAGCGGCCATTTCTCGCCATTGGTCTTCGCAAAGCAATGTCCCGGACCAGACGCACAGCGCGCCCGGTGCATCGTCGAGTCGCAACGCAACGTCGGTTGCCAGCATCGAACCCTGCGAGAATCCGCCCAGCACAATTCGCGATGTAGACAATCCTGTTCGGCCTCGAACTTCCTCGATCAACGCAGTCAGCAGTCGGCGAGCTTCGGCCAGCTCAGGTGGGTTGTGCTTTCGCTGATCACGAAACTCACCACTTTCGATGGCGGCGTTGAGCTTTGCAACGTCCAGCGGCCACCACGCTCGACCGCCGTAGAAGCCGAACTCTTCGAGCGACAACGGAGCCTCCGGGAAAATGAACTGAGTCGACTCCATCAACCGAGGCTGGCATCGCATCAGCTCTCCGCCGAGCCCGACAAGGTCGGTTCCCGGAGCACCGAATCCGTGACAGAGGATGACCACCAGCTCCGGATCCTGTCCGTCAACCTGTTGGACAATGTGACAATTCAGGCCGCCGAGTTGTTCTTGCTTCTGCATGATGTGGGTCGATCGTTCGCAGGTCAGGCTGTGCCTGACGGAGTTGTTAAGAGGAACCACGAAAGACACAAAATACACGAAAGAAATTCATTTTGATTTGAGGTGCCATTCGTCTGGCAGACATTCTGCGAGGCGAGCTTTGCTTTCGTGTGTTTTGCGTATTTCGTGGTTGCAGGCGGTCTGTTTTATCGGAGAAAAGACTTTGTCAGGCACAGCCTGGCCTATTTCAGGTCGATGGCCACACTTGCGATTTCGCCGGTGAATGGAAACGGGGTGTTGTACTCGCCGACGAATCCACCTTCGTCGGAACCGACCTGCAGCCCGTCGATCGGGTGCCGGGGCAGCCCTTCGACAAAGTTTCCTGTGGCGACTGAATTTCCGTTGACCGACAGCGTCACATCGCCGGTCTTGCTGAGGTCTGCCACAACGCTTGTGGTATCGCTGGAAAGCTTCTGATTTGTTTCCAGCTTCGAAAGCTTTCCCCCTCGCCGAGTGGCGAAGGTCAGGATGCCATTCCGTAAGTAGAGCGAGTATCCCTCGGCAGTGCCGCCGTGAGCGACGAGGACGCCGTCAGTGCCGGGCTTCTTCAACTCGACCGAGATTATCAGCGGTCGATCTTCGATGAAGGGGCCATCTTCAGCAGAAAGGTTGTCCCCTGATTTGAGCGAGAACTTTCGCTGCTTCCTGTTAGCTTTTGGCTTCTTCGATGCTCCCCGCCAGGTGCCGAGCGGAAGCACGTTTGCTCGTGCCGCGTAAGCGTCCCATTTGGCTTCCAGCTCTTTGGCGAGTTCAGGTTTTTCCGCAGCCAGGTTGTGTGTTTCGGAGCGGTCAGTTCTGAGATCGTAAAGTTCCCAGGGCTTGTTCTCTTTCGCGACGAGTTTCCAGTCACCATCGCGGATCGCTCGGTTTCCTTCGTGTTCCCAGAAAAGCGGCTGCTTTCGGTTGAGTGATCTGCCCGAGAAAGCCGGGTTCAGCGAGACGCCTTCCAGCGGCTTGATCTTGTTCTCGCCGATCTGTTCTGGGTATTCGGCTTCGGAAAGATCGACACACGTCGCCATGATGTCGATCAGGTGTCCGGGCTGGTGCTCAAGTTCGCCGCGACGTTTGATGCCGGCCGGCCAGTGAGCGATCAGCGGTGTCGAGATGCCACCTTCATGGACGAAGTGCTTGTACTCGCGGAAGGGCGTGTTCGAGACGTTCGCCCAGTTCAGGCCGTAGGCAATATATGTGTCTTCCGGGCCGGGCATGATGCCGGGGCCGGTGAGTGTCGGTACTCCGGCGCGGTTCTGTTTCGGGACGACGTCGAGGCGGATCTGGTCTAAAGGAATCTTTGGAAGAGATGCGGCAACAGGTCGCTGAAAGTTTCCTTGCCGTCCATTGCCTTCCTGGCAGCCACCGTTGTCCTGCATGAAGACGATCAGTGTGTTGTCGAATTTGTTGTTCTCCTTGAGCGAGCCAACGATCCGACCAATACCCTGATCCATGTTGTCGATCATGGCAGCGTAAACTTCCATGCAGCGAGCTTCCCAGGCCTGGTGTTCGACGTTTTCCCACTCACCGATCAGCGGTGCGGGTTCGCACGCTTCACTCACCAGCCCCAGTTCGACAACACGCTTCGCTCGACGATTTCGTACCGGAGCGTAGCCGCCATCGTATCGACCTTTGTACTTAGCGATGTCTTTTTCCAAAGCGTGCATCGGCCAGTGAGCCGCCGTGTAAGTTACATATATGAAGAACGGTTTGTCGGCATCCTGCTCGCAATGTTCGTTAATGAATTTCACGGCGTTATCGCTGATCGCGTCCGTGTAGTAGTACTGCTCGGGTTTGTATTCTGAGTCCGTCCACGGCGTGATGTTCTGGTTGTCTCGTGTCAGTGTGCCGGGATCGAAGAAACTTCCCGCGCCGGTGATCGTTCCGTAGAACCGGTCGAAGCCTCGCTGCCTGGGCCAGTTGTGTTTCGGACCATCCGGCTGAATGTGCTTCGTGACGTGCCACTTGCCCACGCCGTAGGTGGAATAGCCAGCCGGTTTCAGGACTTCGGCCATCGTGCGGCAGTTGTTGTTGAGGTCGCCACGGTAACCGTCGTGCCCTCGGTCAGTCATCATCCAGCCAATGCCCGATTGATGCGGATAGAGGCCGGTGAGTAGCGAGCCCCTCGTCGGGCAGCAACGACCGGTGTTGTAAAACTGCGTGAATCGCAACCCGTTCTCGGCGAGCCCGTTCAGTGTCGGAGTTTCAATCTCTCCGCCATAGCAGCCGATGTCCGAATAGCCCATGTCGTCTGACATGATGACGATGATG
>JADHNX010000030.1 GCA_016779365.1 Planctomycetaceae bacterium | reverse complement strand
AATGTCCCCGTACCCAAGATCGTCCGAGAACAGCAACACGATATTTGGCGGACGCTTTGGCCCGGAAGTGACGTCGGCGATGGTTGAAAGCAGTTCTCGTTTCGCAGCCTCGCCGTCAGCGTTGGCTGGAAAGACGGGTATGTTGGATACCTCCTCGCCTGCTGCCACTGCTGCGCCCGCGCGTGTGCCACGCCGTTTGGCGTGCGCCTGGGCCTCCTTTTGAGAGACAAAGCCATCGAAATCGGTGTCCATTCGTTTGAACAGCGTTTGGTTTTTGACTTCATCGGGTCCAAGTTTTCCATCACCGTTCTTGTCGGCCTTCGTAAACGAGGATTGCGCAGTGCTTTGCGGGGGATCCGCCGCCACGACTGGGGTGATCGCAAGCAATGCGACCGCCACGCCGGCGAATGTGCCAACGTTCTTCATCTCATTTCCTCTCTCTTTCCGGGGATAACGGCGCGTCCCACACCCACATTTTGCCCTGCACACTTCTCCCGTTTGGGGAGCCGCCGGCGACGTAGAGCTTCCCGCCGATGATGGCAGCAGCAGGGGACGAAAGAGGCATGGGCAACTTTCCGACCACCTCCCACTCATCGCCAGGAGTGAGTGCCAGGATGTCCGCGTCGATCTGTTTTCTGCCGCCGTCAGGTGTGGTGTGGCCGCCGACCATGTAAATGCGACCACCGCTGACGAACGTTCCTCCTTCGGAATGGGAATGCCCTTTGGGAAGTTGCGGCCCGCGACTCCAGGAGTCGGTCTTCGGATCGTAGATGTCGACACGCGCCTGGTCGATTTGTCTGCTGTCGTGATGAAACTGGCCGCCGATCACATAGATCTTTCCAGCGAATGTGACCGTCGAAAACTGATTGCGGGGCGCGGGAAGTGGAGCAGCGGTTTCCCATTGGGCCGAACCCATGGCCCATTGATCGAGGTCGAGCACCCAATGATCTTCAGCATCGGTGTCTCGGTCAGCTTTGACGCCTCCCATGTAGTGCAGCTTGCGATCCACGCGTGCAAGTCCGCCGCCTCCTCGCGTCTCCGGCAGTAGCGGGGCCGCCGTATAGCGATCCTTGTCGATGTCGTAGCTCCATACTTCGGCAATCGTATGCCCTTTGTAGCCATCCTTGAAACCACCAGCGAACCACACGGTTCGGCCGTCAAGCACCATGTTCATGTGAGTGATCGCGCTAGGTAGATTCTGGATCTGCGTCCAGCTGTTATCGCTCGGATCGTATACGTCGCATCGCTTGCTCGACTTCACTCCCCTGGTATAGCCGCCAAAGAAGTACAGCTTGTCGTCCAGGACGACCGTCCCGGCTTCCCACTTTCCCAACGGCATGTCTTGAAGCTGTCGCCACTGGTCCTGGGCAAAAGCGGCTCCCGCGACACATAGACCAAGCGTTACTTGGGCTGCCAGGATTGCCGTGATCGAAAAGACGTTTCTTCCGCGCATCTTGCTTACCGATGCCTTGATTTCAAAAAGTACGGATGCCAGACCCGTGCGAGTCCTACTCGGCCAAACGCGCCCCTTTGTGACTAACAGCGATTCGATTGAAGCAGCAACATTGCGTGAACGAGCCACGCATAACGTACCACTTAGGCCGCGCGATCGTGGACATCCATTCCGGAAGAATCCGTCTACTCGCCGCTCGTAGAAAAAGCTCTGATATTCTCAGTTTTGGACCGGGCAATTCTGGGCCGTCGCGGAGTATCCCCATATGGAAGAAGAACAATCAGCCACAGATCACGAGGTATTCCTGCGACTTTTTACGAGGTTTGAGGGGAATCTCCGCGCATACGTCGCGTCGCTGCTGCCGACCAGGGATGGCGTCGACGATGTGATGCAGGAATCGAGTGTCGTCCTCTGGCGCAAGTTTTCTGATTTTGACCAGACCGGTGTGGACTCGGATTTCCTCGGCTGGGCGTTCATGATCGCCCGTTACGAAGTTCTCAAGTACCGACGGCGCCGTGCGACCGATCGGCTCCAGTTCAGTGAAGACGTGTTCGAATTGCTGGCGTCCGAAGCGGAGCGGACCTGCACAACTCAGATCGAACGTCAACTTGCACTCCATGAATGCCTCAAGGAGCTGGAGTCAAAACAGTTGGCAATCGTGAAAGCGGTGTATGAAGACGGCTCACGCATCAAAGACGTTGCCGAACAGATAGGAAGATCGCCCACGGGGCTATACAAATCAGTGGCCCGCATCCGGGAGCGACTGGCGAACTGCGTTCGGACCAGACTCAATACAAGCGCGGAGGGGCTCTCATGACGATTCCACATCGCGACATTGATCTGATCAACGGCTACTGCAACGGAAGCCTGACGGATGACGACTTTTCCGAGTTGGAGAGTCGGCTTCGCGAAAGCCACGAACTGCGACAGCTTCTGATCGAGTATCGATCCATCGAGTCTGCGATGCCCTCGGCTCTCGCATCGGGAACGATGGAAAAGGCTCAAGCAAGTGCGACGAAGAAGAGTCGCGTCATTCGCCGGCTGAAAATCGCGCTGCTGGCAACGGCCGCCGGCCTCTTGTTGATGTTTGGCCTTTACTTTCTCCGTCCCAGCAGCGAGCCGCAACTCGCGACCCTTGACTCACTGACTGGCTCAGTTCGGTGGACTGGAACTGGCGGACAGGTTGTTGACGACGTGCAATCGGGCCGCGCACTGACTGGTGGTACGATTGAATGCCTTTCGGTGGATTCGTCGGCTAACTTGGAATTTCCGGATGGCTCCACGGTGACGATCTCCGGAATGTCGGCGCTCACCATTTCGGACGACGGACGCAAAGAGCTGCATCTTCGTGAGGGGAATCTGTCGGCGACGGTCACGTCGCAACCAGAGGGTAGGCCGCTGCGGTTGCTAACACCGACAGCCGAGCTTGAGGTGTTGGGAACGCAATTCGATGTGATTGCGGCCGACACTCAGACAAAAATCACGGTCAACGAAGGTGTCGTTCGCGTCAAGCGCCTGACGGACGGTAAGTTCACCGACGTCAAATCGGCTCACTCGTTGGTTGCAACGATTGAGGCTCGGGAACCGCTGGTTGCAATAGCGGTCCAAGAGCCCATCCGCGTATGGAAAGCAAACCTGGGACAGGACAAGACCGCAGGCGACTGGTTGCCCATCGCCCATGCACTGCGCATCGAGATCGGGCGAGAGATTGAAGCGGGTGAGCTGGATGCCGATCGAGCCAAAGAGGTCTACTTCAAGAGGCTTGATAAGTTTGAAGTCGACGACGGCTTTCTCACAGCCGTTCCCAGACGGACGGGCCGCGAAGAACAACCTGTCATCTATCTGATTTCGTTGAACATTCCTCAGCGCCAGGCCGGCCCTATTTTATTGTCTGAACGTAGTCGGCTCCGAGTGATGGGCCGATCCAGAATTCCGCAGGAAGCGACGTTCAGTCTCGCCGCCCGGAACCACGACCGGACGGTGGCGGGGCGATACGGGGTCAAGCAGCGAGTCGAGGCGACGTTCGACATCGAAATCGAGGTTTCCGAATTGAGAGAGCTCGGCGACGGAACTTCGGCGGTGGGACTGGAGGCCTTCGTACTTGACTGCTTCGCAAACGAACCGGGCCTCGAATTAGCGCATGTAGAGTTACTGGGCCCGGAAGAGTAGTGGACACTTTCGATCGAACGCCGTGTTTGGCTTGAATGTCTCAAGGAATTGAAATGACGAGAAAAGTCGCCAATACGATATTCGCCGTCGCCGTATGCTTCGGTGTCGTTTTCGCCATGTCTGCTGGACATGGGCAAGGTTCCAAAGCTCGATTAGTGGCCCAAGAAGAGAACTCGAAAGCATCGCAGGAAGACGGCCCGGAAAATACGAGTAACGGAGTTTTCAAATCGCCGACCGAGTACGCCAAGTTGATCGAACCTCACCTTGGTGTTCCACCCGTGGTTGATTTGGAAGCCTGCGTAGAGATTCCGATCTTCGTCGATGGAAAGAAGTTCACAGGCGACCCGGGTATTCATTGCTGTGACAACCCAAGCCTGCAGATGGGCGACTGCATGTCAGGATCGGTCGTGCAACGATACGAAGGCCGGACAGCTGATGGGAAGCCGCTGCGTCATGTCGTTTGGATCAGTTTTGGGCGACACGATGGTCGCGGAAGTCTCTACAACGTCGAGATCGGCAACTCGGTGCAGATGATTGGTTACAACCGCAAGACCGGAGCAACTGCATTCTTTGAAAGCGGCGACAACCGAAAGTGGGTACGGGTCGATCCTAAAACAAATCGACTGATCGGCAAGTTGCCCGGTGTTGATGAGCCTGCGGCTTTCAATAGAGCCTATGCGACTCCCGGGCAGACCCAATGCGTGCAATGCCATCAGGCCGACCCTTTCATCCATAACCCATTCATTGATGCGGCGAAGCTTCGCAATGGCGAGCCTGTCGTCCCTCAGCTTGAAGGCCCCAACACCCCCTACTACGTGATCGGAGCAAGCAACTGGGATATGCGAACGATCCACATTGAGGGGAATTCCTGTCTGGATTGTCATCGCATCGGCATGAAAACCGTCGAGGAATTCGTCGGTGATGGCTGGGACCCGAACCAACACATGCCGCCCGATGATCCCGGCAGCTTGAAGGACGATTTTCAGCAGCTCCTTGAGGCTTGGAGAAATGGCCCCGAGAACACGTCGAATTGCGATTGGATCATCCCGCCAGCCGGAGGTCGCAAACAACACCAGGTCGTCGGTGCGGACTATCCATACAAGGCAGAATTCAATCGACCCGACAAACGCGTTCTCGACAAGCTCGGCAAGAAGCCTGTCCGGATTCCCGAGCCTAAGCAAGAGACGAAACCAAAGCGCGATTCGGGCAAATAAGTCGGCACGAAAACAGTACGAGATCAACTCATTTTACAACAACAGATTTAGAACAAAGAGTCAGTAACAGATGTCGACAACCCAAATCACTAACGAACTTCATGACGACGATGTCGCTGCAATCGATGAGTTGCGACAAGACTATCAACTGATGCGGGAAGAGCTGGGCAAGGTAATTGTCGGACAGCAGTCTGTCATTGAGCAACTAGCCATCTGCCTTTTCGCCCAGGGCCATGCTCTGTTGATGGGCGTTCCTGGTCTGGCCAAGACGTTGCTCATTAGTCGCCTTGCTGAAACGATGGAGTTGAGTTTCAACCGGATTCAGTTCACGCCGGATCTTATGCCTATGGATATCACCGGTACTGATATCCTGCAGGAGTCAGGCAGCGGTCGCCGCGAATTCGAGTACGTGAAAGGGCCGGTCTTTGCCAACATCGTGCTGGCTGACGAAATCAACCGAGCTCCCTCGAAGACACAAGCTGCGATGCTGGAAGCGATGCAGGAACATCGCGTCACTGTCGTCGGCCGCACGTACGAACTCGAAGAGCCATTCTTCGTGCTGGCAACTCAAAACCCAATCGAACAGGAGGGCACCTATCCACTGCCAGAAGCTCAACTCGACCGCTTCATGTTCATGATCGAAGTGGACTACCCGTCGCTGCAGGAAGAAATCGAGATCGGACGGACGACAACCGGCGGCAAACTTCCTGAACTCAAACACATTATCGACGGTGGGCGCGTTCAGAAGTTTCAGGAACTCGTGCGACGTGTGCCCGTGCCAGAGCACATTTATGAGTTCGCCGCGCACCTCGTGCGACGTACTCGGCCTTCTGACGAGCAATCGCCTGAGTGGTTGAAGCCTCTGGTCGGGTGGGGAGCAGGACCACGTGCTGTTCAGTCCCTGCTCCTGGGAGCCAAGTCACGCGCCGCGCTGCTGGGTAGCTACATGGTGCGTCTCGAAGATGTAACGGCCGTCGCCGAACCGGTTCTGATGCATCGCGTGCTCACGACGTTTGGAGCCGAATCGGAAGGCATCAGCAGCCGACAGATTGTCCGCCGCCTGGTCGATGAACTCGAGAAAGAAGGCTAGGCGTGGCGGACTCATCCAACGGCAAACACCCATTTATCGATCCACGAGTTCTTGCCCGCCTATCGGCTCAAGGGCTGCAAGCTCGCATGCCCATGCTTGGCAGCGTCTCTGGGAAACACCGGAGTCCTATCCGCGGTTCCAGTCTGGAGTTCGCACAGTACCGCAAGTACGTGCCGGGTGATGACACACGTCGTATGGACTGGCGAGCGTGGGGACGCTCCGACCGGTTCTACATCAAGGAGTACGAAGCCGACACCAACCTGCGTTTGTGTTTGATTGTCGATACCAGCGGGTCCCTGAATTTTAAGGTTGACGGCGTTTCCAAGTTTGATCAGATGAAATCGATAGCTGGGACACTGGCCTACCTGACGTCCCGGCAGGGAGACGCCGTAGGGCTGTACTGCACCAACGAAAGGTTCCACACCGAGATCCGTCCAAGACGCAATGCCACACATCTGCGCATCGTTCTGGATTCGCTGGCCGAACTGAACGCTGCCGGAAAAACGGGGCTGGCTGAATCACTGCACGAGGCCGCCGAGAATATCGCCCAACGAGCACTCGTTGTCGTGATCTCGGATCTGCTCATCGAGCCCGAAGTTCTGAAGAACTGTTTTCAACATCTACGGTTTCGCAAGCACGATGTCAGCGTCTTCCACTTGCTGGATCAGAGCGAAATCGACTTTAACTTCGACCGCCCGACTCGGTTCCTCGACATGGAAGGTGGCGAACCGATCACGGCGGACCCCAACATCATGGCGCGTCAGTACAAGCAGGCGATGGCCGAATACCTCAACGACCTGAGCGTCGTGATGCGGGAAGCGGCTGTCGACTATCACCGGGTCAATGTGGACGATCCCGTCGACAAAGTGCTGGCCCGCTTTCTGCTCCGCCGCCAACCGAAGAAGGGAGCCAGGTAATGAGCTTCCTTCAACCATGGATGCTGTGGGTTCTGCCAGCCATTGCTTTGCCCATCCTGATTCATCTGATCTCTCGGCGCCGTCATCGCAGCGTCGAATGGGCGGCCATGATGTTTCTGGTCAGGGCCGAGCGGATGAACAAGGGCATGGCCCGACTACGTTACGTCTTGATCATGTTGATGCGAATGGCGGCGATCGCTGCGGTCATTTTCGTGGCAAGCCGACCGCTTGCCAGTGGTCGCATCAGCATGTTCGGCATGAGCAAACCAGACGCGACGTTGATTCTGCTAGACCGTTCCGCCAGCATGGAAACTCGCGACCCGCAGACTGGCGAGTCAAAACGATCCACTTCTCTGAAGAAGCTCGCAGACTTGCTGGAGAAGCGAAGCTATGGCAGCCAGCTCGTTTTGCTCGACAGCGCCAGCGATGAACCTCGCTTGCTTGACTCACCGCTGAGCTTGCTGGAACTTCCCAACCTCGGCGGCACAGCAACCAGTGCTGACATTCCAGACATGCTGGAACGCGGCCTGGCGTACCTGAAGGCAAACGAAGCGGGACGCGCGGATCTATGGATCTGCTCCGACCTGAACGAGAACGACTGGAATCCGAAGAGCGGGCGCTGGTCGGCAATTCGCGAACAGTTTTCTGAAATGAAGGGAGTTCAGCACTTTCTTCTCTCCTATGCCGAACGCCCGGCGGGCAATTTGTCGATCCGCGTGGATAACGTCAAACGGCGAGAGTCCGGCAACCGGGCCGAACTGGTACTTGACGTGCTGGTTCAGGCCGAGCGTCAACCTGATCAAAGCGGCAACTCCCTACGACAGATTCCCGTCCAATTTGAAATCAATGGCGTCCGCACCACCGTCGATCTGGACCTCGATTCTCAGGGGGCTTCGCTTCAGGGCCATCGCATTACCATCGATCGACGACTCCGATCAGGCTGGGGTTCGGTCTCAGTTCCGGAAGACTCCAATGCTCTGGACAACCGGTTCTATTTCGTCTTCTCAGAGCCGACACAGCGACGAGCGGTGATTGTTTCTGATGACGAAAGAACAGCCAACGCGTTCCAGCTGGCCCTGAACGTGCCCTTGGAACAGGGGGTAGAGAATCTGGCCGAGTTCATTCCTTCATCGCGCGTGAGTGAGATCGATTGGCAAGCCACATCGCTTCTGATCTGGCAGGCGCCGTTGCCCAGCGGGTTGGTCGCGGAGCAAATCCAGCAGTTCGTCAATTCCGGCCGTGTGGCCATGTTTTTCCCGCCCGGCCAGAAAGACGACGGCCAGCTTTTCGGCGCGAAGTGGGGGCAGTGGCAGAAGCTGAGCGAAGAAGAACAGCGCAAGTTGTCATGGTGGCGCACGGACGCGGACCTATTAGCGCATGTGGAAAGTGGTGACGCGCTGCCGCTAAATGATTTGCGGACATATCAGTACTGTGCACTCTCATCCGCTGGAAACAGTGCAACCCCTCTCGCCAGACTGGGCGACGACCGGCCGTTGCTTGTCCGCACGGCCACCGATCGGGGTGGCGTGTACTTTTGCAGCACATTGCCCACCGCTCAGTCTTCAACACTGGAACGTGACGGCATCTCGTTTTATGTGATGTTGCAGCGAGCTCTTGCCGTGGGAAGCCAAACGCTATCACCGGCCTCACAGCGCGACGCGGAAATCGGTGTGTTGGGCGAGGCGGACCAGTGGGAAGCTGTGGCGCCGACCGGCGATCGCCCCACGTTATCGGAAACAGAGCTGCAGGCGGGGGTCTATCGCAACGGTGATGCCTGGGTCGCCATCAATCGCAGTCTTGCAGAAGACGAAATTAAGGTGACGGATGCGGCAACCGCGGACGCCCTGTTCGACGGTTTGTCTTATCAACGCATCGACGATTCCATCGGTGACAGCGCTTCATTGGCCAGTGAAGTCTGGCGGTTGTTCCTGCTTGTAGTGGCCATTGCCTTGATTGCAGAAGCGTTCTTGAGCATGCCAGAGAAGCAAGCAGTGCAACAGCAGGCCAGCAGTTTCCAGACGACAGAAAATCAGAGACAGGAGGCTGCGTAATGTTTGAACAACAAGGACTGTCGTTTGTCTCTGATGGCGTCATCGTAGGGATCAGCGTGCTGCTGGTCGCAGTGACAGCCGTCGTGTGTGTCATGGCATGGCGTCGCAGCGGGTTCCGCCGCTCGACCGGCATCCTCGAAACGCTGCGGTTTGTGCTTCTGTGTCTCGTCGTGGCGACATTTTGTCAGCCCGAATGGCTGGCTGAGCAAACGCTTGAGCAGCGCCCTACGCTGGCGGTGCTGTGGGACAAGTCCAATAGCATGAAGACGCGAGACGTCGTCGAGAATACGACCGCCGGAAGAGAACCGCGGAGCCGCGCCGAGACCATCGAACCATTTTTGTCAGACTCCGCCTGGAAGCAGGCGGAAGACAATTCAACCTCGGAAATGGATGTGGTGGTTGAGCCCTTTTCGTCCAATCTTGCGCCCGCCGAAGACGGAACCGATCTCAACGCAGGATTGACAGGTGTGCTGGAGAAACACGCCAACCTGAGAGGAGTGGTCATCCTATCGGACGGTGACTGGAACGTCGGCAAGTCGCCGGTCGAAGCCGCCGCCAGGTATCGGATGAAGGGCGTGCCGGTTTTCGCGGTTGCGGTTGGCAGCAAAGTGCCGCTCCCGGATCTTGAGTTGGCCAGCATGGATGCTCCCACATTTGGAATCGCCGGCAAGCCGCTCCGAATTCCGTTCTCCGTGAGCAGCACACTCGGTCAGGATCGCAACATCCGAGTGACCCTGAACGTCAATGAGAATGCCACGGCGACAAAGGTCTTGCGCGTACCCGCCATGTCTCAGTCCACATCCAGCATCACCTGGACCCCGCCTGCCACTGGTGACTACAGGTTGACGCTGCAGGTTCCAAAGGACGCAAAGGAACTGCTGGTCGACAACAACGCGGTTTCGGCGCCGATCGCCATTCGCCAGGAAAAATTGAAAGTTCTCGTCATCGAATCGTATCCGCGCTGGGAGTACCGCTACTTGCGAAACGCCCTCGAGCGCGATCCCGGCGTAGATGTGACCTGCCTGCTGTTTCATCCAGAGTTGCCCAAGGTCGGCGGGGGTCGCGGCTACATCAAGACTTTCCCGTCGACGAACGAACTCAGCCGTTTTGACGTCGTGTTTGTTGGCGATGTCGGGATCGGTCCAAAGCAGCTTTCCGAGCAACAGGCCCAGGAGCTGCGGCAGCTGGTCAGTGCTCAAGCGGCCGGTTTGGTCTTCTTGCCCGGTCGCTACGGCTTCCAGGAAACACTGAACATCAGCGCGTTGGCGGACCTGTTGCCGGTCGTTGTCGATCCCGCACGAACCACCGGTGTCGGTTCGAGTGCGCCGGGCCATTTCGCACTGACCTCCTCGGGACAACGCAGTCTGTTGACGAAGATGGCTGACACAGATCAAGCCAACGCGGACATCTGGCGGACCCTGCCGGGCTTTCACTGGTATGCCGCCGTCAAACGAGCCACACCCGGCAGCGAAGTGCTGGCCGTGCATAACCAAGAGGCGACCGAAGCCGGCCGCGTGCCGCTGATCGTTACGAAAACTTACGGCACGGGAAAGGTGTTGTTCATGGGGACCGACAGCGCTTGGAAGTGGCGAGAGGGTGTCGAGGACCGGTATCACTACCGATTCTGGGGACAGGTGGCTCGGTGGATGGCTTACCAGCGACAGATGGCTGACGGCCAGTCGATGCGATTGTTCTATTCGCCCGACCGCCCGCGAGTCGACGATGTTGTATCACTCAATGCCAACGTGCTCAGTGCGACAGGTGGTCCTCTCAACGAAGGAACGGTTGTCGTTCAGGCAATCTCGCCTTCAGGCAAGACTCAAACTGTTCGATTGCAGTCTGGCGAGGAAGATGCCTGGGGGTTGTTCGCCGGTGCATTGACCGCAACTGAACCAGGCAACTATCAACTGGTTGCGACCTGCGCGGAAACAGGTGCCTCGGTCCAGACAGAGCTTTCGGTGCAAGGGTTGAATCGAGAACGGCAGGGACGGCTGGCACGATTCGATGTATTGGAAGAGATCACTTCGATGACTAATGGCCGGTTGGTTCCGGTATCGGATGTCCAAAGTTTGCTGGATGACCTAGCGGTCCTGCCGGACCCCGAGCCGACGATGCATCGAACTCGGATTTGGTCGCACCCAGCGTGGTGCGCGGCGCTCATCGTATTGATGGGCGTGTTTTGGACCGGTCGCAAGATAATTGGAGCAGTGTAAGGAAAGTCCATGAGTCAAACACAAAGACAGAACGAACCGATCGGACTACCGCCACGGATGAAGGCCGCGCTGGAGCAGTATCAAAAGCAGGTGTGGATGGTGAAGATTGCCGAAGGGCTGCTTGCCGGCATCTTTGGTTTGGTCATCTCCTACCTGTTGGTGTTCTGCCTCGATCGATTCTTCGACACGCCCGCCATTCTGCGTGGTCTAATCCTGATCGTGGGCTGTGTTGGGATGGCCGTTCTGTTCCCGCTAAAGATGCACAACTGGGTCTGGAGCCATCGACGGCTCGATCAAATCGCACGGCTGACGCGACATCGTTTTCCCCGCTTCGGTGATCACCTGCTGGGAATTATCGAACTCGCGCAAAGTGAGACCGGCGATGGTAAGAGCCGTTCTTTAGTCGTGGCAGCCATTGAGCAGGTCGACAACGAACTGGAAGAACGCGATCTCTCAGATGCCGTTCCCAATCCGCTTCACCGCCGTTGGGCGTGGATCGCTGGAATTCCGTTGGCGGTGGCGGCGTTTCTCCTGTTGTTGATTCCGGCGGCTGGCACGAACGCTCTGGCTCGATGGCTGACTCCCTGGCGAGATGTCGATCGTTATACATTCGCCCAGCTGGATGGTGACAGCGGCCGCAAGGTCGTTCCATACGCGGAACCCTTCTCCGTGCAAGCTCACCTGAAAACAGATTCTCCCTGGAAGCCCGATACGGCAAAGGCTCGGTTTGAGAATCAAAAACCACTCATCACCAAGCGTGAAGGTGAATCCTATCTCTTCGACATTCCGCCACAGACTGATGACGGCAGCGTGGCCATCAAGGTTGGCGACGCCTATCAATCGGTCCCGGTTGAACCCAAGATGCGGCCGGCATTGAGCGACCTTATAGCGGAGGTGCAGCTTCCCGCTTACCTTCAGCAATCGGGTTCGGTGGTTGCGGATGCTCGAGGTGGGAACATTGGATTGGTTAAGGGCAGCACAGCCGTCTTGAAGATGACGGCAACCCGAGAACTTACCGCAGCGACGCTTGATGATCGACCGCAAACGATTGATGAATCCAATGTTGTTACCGAACCACTCAGCATTGACGCGACTCGGGATTACACCATTGCCTGGTGGGATACCTACGGTCTGAGCGCCCGCGAGCCACAAGTCCTACGAATCGAAGCAGTTGATGACCTCGCGCCGAACGTACGGTTCGACAACTTGAAAAACAACAAGGTATTGCTCGCTGCCGAAGTGATCTCATTCGAGATTGAAGCCACCGATGACTTCGGCATCAAACGCATTGGACTGGAATGGTCTGGCATCGAGGATCCAATTGAAAATCCACAACCGTCGGTTGGCGAGAAGCGGGTTGCCGCAGGTGATCCATCCAGAGATTCACTCAACGTGCCTGCAACTTTCTCCGCTCAGCGCGAGGGCATTCGCCCACAAAGCCTGCGACTGAGGGCCTACGCCGAAGACTACCTGCCCGGACGTAAGCGAGCCTATTCGCCTTACCTTGTGCTGCATGTACTGGACGCAGCGGACCACTTCAAATGGGTCACAGACCAACTCGCCAAATGGACCGACGCATCGAAAGAAGTCTACGAGAAGGAACTTCAGCTCCATGACAAGAACGAAGAGCTGATGAACCTGCCGGAAAGCGAACTGGACAAGCCAGCAACCAAGAAGGAAATCCAGCAGCAGGCAGCAGCAGAGCAAGCGAACGCTGCCAAGCTGGACGCGTTGATTGACATCGGCAAACAACTTGTACAGGAAGCCTCGAAGAACAAAGAATTCGATCCGAAACAGCTCGCCATGCTTGCTGAGATGTTGCAGCAGCTCGAAGAGATCGCCGGCGAGAAAATGCCATCCGTCGCCGAACTGCTGAAAGAGGCCGCCAAGGCGCCACCGGGGAAACCAGGCAAACCGCCTCAGGAGGATCCTCTTCCTGGCGAACCCGGTGAGGCGAAAAAGCCCGAGAAGGCCGATCCCAACAAACCGGAAGAGCCCGTGGCCGCTCCGCCGGGAGGCAAGGACTTCGGACTGGAGAAGGCGAAGAAGTACGGGCCGGACGATGTAGAGATTCAGGGCCTCGATAAGAATCCCGATGACCCGAATAAGCCAGGCGGAGACGTCAACGTCGACAAAAGCAAGCCAGCCGAAGGCGAGCCGGGCTACTTGCCGGCCAATCCAACACCGGTTGTGCTAGATCATGAGTCTGGATTCAACAAGTCGGAGAAGGCCGAAGACGCGCTTCAGGTGAAGGGCGGACTTGGTATTCCAGCAACCGTTTTGAAGGGCAGCGGCAAGGACAAAGAGGACGATGAAGACAAAGCGGAAGCGTCAACCAAGGAGATCATCCTCGAAGCGGTCACCGAACAGCAAGAGTTGCTCGATGCGTTTGCCAAACTTGCCAGTGAAATGAACCAACTGTTGCTCGGTTTTGAGAACAGCACCTTCGTGAAACGCCTCAAGGCGGCATCTCGCAAACAAATGGATTTCGCTGTGGAGTTGAATGAACTCGACGGCTTTGGCGTGACTCCTGACGAAGCCGAAACCGCACAGCAGCGCAAAACTCTCGCAGATCGCCAGGTTGCGGAATCCGAGAAGCTGTCCACACTTCAGCAAGACATGATGGCCTATGCCGCGCGGCAGCCGTCACCGCATTACGAGCTCGTTCTGGAGGAGATGCAGAACGACGATCCGGCGATACGCGTCCGTTATATCGGTAGCACGGTCCAAAAGAACGATGTGGGCCAGGCCACGATTGATTCCGAATTCTGGGCCGACACGCTCGATCGTTATGCGGAACAGCTCGTACCTCCGCCGCCGTCCGCGCACGGCCCACCTGCGGAAGGCGTGATCGACCTTCCCAATCTCACTCCCGAGATCGTGCTCGAAGTCTTGCGTGTCATCAATCGAGAAATCGAACTCCGCGAAGAAACTCGCGAACTACACCAAACGGTCCCCTTGGCCGAGCGAGACGAAAACGGCAACCCGAAACCGCGCAAGCAAGGCGAAAAGGAGGAACCCGAGTGGTTCGCCGACTACAACAAGCGGGCCGCCGGTCTCTCCAAGACTCAACAGGAACTCGCCGCCACGTCACGTAATCTTGTGGAGCAAATCAAGAAACTCCCGAGAGCTGATCATCCCAAGATTCTCGGACAGATCGCCAAGCTCACCGAGGCCGCGAAGATCATGGACGAAGTGGAAGACTTGCTCGACAAACCAGACACCAGCCCAACGACCGTTGCGGCAATTCAACACGCGATCGAGACGTTGCTCGCAGCCGGTCGTCTTCCCAATGCACCGATGATCGCGAAGGTTCCACCATCCTCAACCCCCGCATTGATGCTGATGGGGCTGGGCGACGGAGGCAGCAAAGTCTCCATCGAAAAACGAGCACCCAACCAGGCGATTGGCAAGACCGGAAGAAAGCTGCCCGCTGAATTTCGTGCTGGACTGGACGTCTACCTCAACAAATTGGAAGGCCGCTAGTCAAATTCACAAGGTCGAAAAGAACGAAAGAAGACGACCAGGCAGCCCCCTTTTTCGCTGCTTTCGGTAAACAAACAAACCACAAACTCAAGAAGGAAACCAAATGAAAAAACTCTTACTCACACTTTGCATGCTACTCACTTCAGCTCCCGCGTTTGCTCAGGACAGGAACGACGAACGTCGAGACCGAAATGCACGTCAAGAGCGGGGACGTGAAGAACGGGGACGTGAACAGGCTCAGGATCAGACCGACTGGGACGCCGAATACACGGCCTATCTGAAAGAGAACCCCAGCGTCGCCAAGGCCGTCGAGTCAGGCAGAATTTCCAAAGAGAAAGTCCTGGCTGGCATCAAAGCACGTGCGGCCGACGCGTGGGAAGCAAAACTCAAAAGGTTTTGGGAATACGAAAAACGCGACGATCCTCGTCGCTGGGTAGGAAAGACGCTTGAACAAGTCCGGCCAGAACTTGAGCAAATGTTGCGCGAAGAACCTGATGGTTGGGAACGCGATAACGAAGAAGAAGCTGCAGAACTTGATCCGTGGGAGGCGAAGTTCCAGGTGTTTTTGAGGCAGAACCGAGCGCTGCACGAGTACCTTATACATCATGGCCTGATGAAGGAGAACGTCATTAAGTTGCTCCAATATGGCGATGTAAATCTGGACGAAAACGACAAAGCAGCGCAGCAGGCCAGGTCTGAGAAGGCACTGAGGGCGGCTCTCAAAGTGATGACGGACACCAAAAAGCTAAAGCCCGAGCAAGCGAAGCAACTCTATGAAATCGTATTCCTGCCAGTGGTCGATTGGGAGGCAAAGTACGAGGCGTACCTCAAAGAGAACCCCGGCATCGCGAATGCAGTGGCAAATGGCAAAACCACGAAGGAAAAAGTGATGGTTGGTATCAAAGCACGCGAGGGCGAGAAACCGCTCACGGAGGAACAAAAGATCGACGCCCTCTATCAAAAATTGCAGCGAGAAGATCGCACGCTGGGACGGACTACCAAAGAGCAACTGATGCCGCAATTGAAAAAGATGCTCGCTCGTGGAGAAGCCGAAGGCCTGCGTCCAGAACAGTCGCAACAGCCTCGAACATGGACGTGGGGGCTGGCGTT
>JADHNX010000029.1 GCA_016779365.1 Planctomycetaceae bacterium | reverse complement strand
TTCGCGAAGGCCTCTGGATCGATTCCTTTGGCAGGATCGAGGTTGAGCTTCCGGCGTATGATGATGTCTTTTGCTTTTACTTCAGCTTCCTTGCGAATTCCTTCGACATTCATCGGGTAGACACGATTGTCAGCACAGACAAACGTTGCCTGCTGTGCTCCCGGCGGGGCTGGACGAGGATCTGGAATCGTGACAACCGTTGGGGGAGTCGCCGTTTTTCTGGGAGTGCTGTCGAGTTTTGCTTTGAGTTCCGCCCGCTTTTCAAGTGATGCGGTCAGCGTGCTCTGCAACTCTTCACGTTTCTTTCTGGTTTCTTCGATCTCTTTGCTGTTCTTTGTTGCGGTTGCTCGGTCGGTTTCGAGCTTCATCGAAAACTCGTTGGCTTGCTTTGACTGGTCAGCCAGTAGTTTTCTGCGCGTTTCGAGTTGTTCTTTCAGTCGTTCGAGACGTTCGCGTTCCGCATCAACATCGATCGACGCCAGCGAAATGGTTTGTTCTTTCAGTTTTGTTTTCTCGTCGGTCAGCGTTATCAGTTTCTGTTTGGCGGCTTCGAGGTCTTCTTCGGTGACTGTCGAATTAGACGTAATCTCAGTGATGGCCTCGCTGACTCCCAACTGAGTGACGATCAGTACGAGGACCAGAATGCCGACGACATTCGTCATCGTGTCGAGCAGCGAGTCGAGCCCGCCGTCTTCATCGTCGTCTGTTTTTCTTTTTTTCATGGCTGGACCGTACGGAAAATCGGCTCTGGCTGGGGATTGCGAAAGGAAACACACGGAAGTTTCCGGTGACGCCGTCGCAAAAATTCTGATGCAAAGGGGCCGTGGTTACTTCTTTTGGACGAAGTGGCTGAGGTCGATTCTTCCATTGCCGACGACCGGGAGTTTACCGTTGCGGATGTCTCGATCGGTGCAGAGTTTGCGAGCGGCGTAGTAAGTGCTCAGACCGTCGCTGCGAATCAGGAAGACGATTGAGTCATTAACGCCGTTGGCGACTTTTTCGAGCAGTGCAATAAAGTCTTTATCGTTGACCATGTCTGCTGCGCGGATCAATTTTGGTGGATCGATCGTGTGCATGACGATCGAGCCGGCAGCGCACTCGACAAAGTGCGGTGTGAAGTTGACTCCGCTTCCGCCAGGCAGGATCGATGTTCTGGTCTGTGAAGCCTCGGCTCGTTCAGAGAGCTCCTTTTCCAGTTGAGCGAGTTCCTCCTGAAGCGAATCCAGTTCGCCCTGCATTGAGGCGACGGATTCACGCTGGGCAGGATCAAGCTGCGGGATGACGACTTTGACTTTTTCCTGTTCCTTGAGCTGCTCCTGGACTTTCTGCAGTTCTTTCAGCAGCTGCGTCAGTTCCTTCTCGTTCTTCTTGAGATCGTCCCGCAACGTGGCTGCGTCAGGACCAATTCGGTCGTCGATGATCTTCTGAAGCTCGGCGACGGCGGCTTCTTCCGCAGTCAGTTCTCGCGAGGTGCTTTCGTACTCGTCGATCAGCGCGACGTCTTTTGTATCCATCTGCGCAAGTGCCAGCGTCGCGATCATCATCGTCAGTACGCCAATGACGCTGGCGATGATGCTCAGAAACGGAAACAGCGAGATGTCGTCATCGTTGTCTCGCGGGCGACGGGCCATGAGTCGAACTCCCTTCTTCACAAGTCGTATTTAGCGGGCTTTTTTCGAGCCCCCGAACCAGCCCCGTCTTGCGGGGGCGACCTGTTGAACGACGACACTCTGTTCGCCGAGTTTGGTCAGGACGCCGTTGAGGCTGTTGAGTCCGGTTTCCAGACCTGTGAAGCGTTGTTGAAGGGTTTCCTGAGCCGCCGAGAATGAGCCGTTGACGGAAGACTGCATTGTGGCCGCCTGACTGGCGACGGTCGCCAGCGTCGCCTGAATCTGCGTGGCGGCAGCGGCCATCTTTTCAATCTGGGCGGCAAGTTGTTTCTGCTGCTCAGACTGCTGCTGTTGAAGACTCGCCGAGTGCTGCTGTTGCTGTTTCTGCATGCGGGTGTTTGTGGAGTCCCATCCTTCGGCGATTTGCGTCGTCACCTTGACGCCGATCTTGTCGAGCTTTTCCAGCCACTTTTCCAGTTCGGCGTGGTGAGTGCCCATCGCAGCTTCAACGGCTTCTCGGAATATCGAAACGTTTGCACCGCCGGCAACGCCCCGCTCGGCGCCGCCTTCACGACCATCGTTCAGTCGACGCAGCAGGTTTTCGTTGCAGTATTCGTCGACGGCTGTGATCAGATCCTCTTCGCTTTTCTGCATGGCCGACGTCGGAATCTTGACGATCATGCTCATGATCAAAGCTAGCAACGTGGTGTCGAATGCGGTGCCCAGGCCAGAGAAAACGGCGTTCAGAGAACCCTTCATGGCGGTCATGTCGGCCGCAGAATCGAGACTGCTGGCGAGACTGGCGACGGCTGAACTGACTCCGACGACCGTTCCAATGAAGCCGAGAATCGGCAGAGCCCAGATGAAGACTTTCAGAATGGTGTAACTGCCAGCGACGTTGTTGGCATCAATGGCCGACTGCGATTCCATCATCGTCACAGTTTCAGCCGCGCTTTTCCGGACGCGGAAGTGCTCGATGCCTCGCAGTACTCGATTGATCAGGAAGCTTTCCGACCCGCTGACCGGCAGGCTGCGGATGTGCTTCACAAAGTCGTGCAGAGATTCGACGGTGATTTCTTCGGCAACTTCGGTTGGCAGTACGTCGAGAAGCATCGATTCTTTTTGCTGCTTCAAGCTCAGCCATTTCAGCACGATGATCGCAAACGACCAGAACATCAGCAGCGTCGTCGCGAACGGGACAAAGCCTCGGTCCAGAAAAAGCTGTCCGAGCTGGTAGCTCCGCAGCGGGATCATCGCCACCAGCCACACGATGGTAGCGACCGCTCCGATCACTCCACTGGCTAGGAGACTTACGTCGCTGCTGACGGAATCGCCGCTGCCGGTACTGAACCAGCTTTTCTTTTTCGGCTTCGCCGTGGCTGGCGACTTTTGAGTGGTTGCCGCCTGAGGTGCTGTACCTGCCGATGGGATCCCGGTTCCGAGTGCGGACGCACCTGTGTTGACGACGATGTTCGGAAAAACAGATTCCGGTTCCGGAGCTGCTGGCTCCGGGATCTTGACGGTTCCTTTGCAGTAGGGGCACGTGCGGCTTTGCCCGGCAAGATCCTGCGAGACCTTCAGAGACTTGCTGCAATGAGGGCATGGAAGCTTGAAGAATGTCGTCATGGTCGTTGCCAGTTCAGAGTTGGAGCGAGATCCGGAGAGGCAGGTACTGGTGTGAGAAATCTGCGAGAAATCGTCGCCGGTTCATGGAAATCGCGACGCTACCAATAGCAGGACGCGAGCAATCAAAAGATTACTCGCGTCCGTGCGATCAGGCATTGTGCTCTCCCATTGAGAGACGTTGTCTTTTTATTCGTCCTCGTCGTCGTCGACGTCCTGATTCTGGTCGTCGTCGTCCTCGTCGTCTTCTTCGTCCGCTGCCTCAAGCTCACTGGCTTTTGCAGCAGCTTCTTCGGCTTCTTCTGCAGTCTCCCAGATGAAAACGTGGTCCGCGAACGAGTCGAGGATGATCTGATCTCCGGAAGCGACGAACGCAAAACCAGCCTCTTCGGCGAGTTTCGACTGTTCGGTGTCCTTTTCGATCAGCCCGTCGTCCGGGAAGACTCGCCACCACTGGAGGTGAGGCCAGTCGCGTCGGACAGTTTTAAGAACCGTCTGAATGGTGCGACCGTTCACACCGGGGCTGAATCCCGCCTTGCGAGCGACTCTTGTATAAGTTCCGACCTTGTCAGCCCGCTTGATTTCCCACAGAAGTTCTGCAACTTCCGCAGCACGTACAGACGCCATTCCTGACTCCTCGTCAAAAGCAAATGAAGCAAGAGCAGCCTCGTGCCCTAAGCAGTCGATGCCATTTCAGCTCGACCTTCTAAGGCGTGGCCAATGCTTCCGCAATTGACCTCGGGCGATGTTTGAGAAAGCGACTCCTGGAATTCTTCCGGAGGATTTCCCACCTGGAGACTGCCGTTTGATGTGTTTTTAAGCACGTTCGCTTAATCTAGTCCTTTGTCTGGACACACTCAAGCGCGTGCGAGCGCCGGTTTTGGGACGCCGCACTCTGAATTTCGGCAGGTCAGGCTTTGCCAGACGAAATCCGGAAGTTGGCACCAGCGAAACGCAGTTCGGATTCCGTCAGGTGGAGCCTGACCTGCATCATTGACATCAAGAAGGTCTGATTTGATGGCGGTTTACGAGGAACACGGGATTCGGTTCGAGTATCCGGATAACTGGGAGCTGAGCCACGAGCACCACGGCGAAGACTTTACCGTGACGATCGAAAGCGACGGCACGGCGTTCTGGATGCTTTCCGTACTGCAGGGACGTCCGGTCGCGGAGGAAGTCATCGAGGCGGCTCTGGAGTCGTTTCGGATGGAATATGAACCCGTCGACGTCTACGAAAGTGAAGAAAGCATCTGCATGCTGCCGACGGTGGCCAGGGATGTCGATTTTTACGAGCTGGAAATGGTGAATCACGCCCGTCTGCTGGCGTGTGAGACCGATTCGACAACGGTTTTCGTGCTGCTGCAAATGTCGGACACCGAACGTGCCGAGGCCGAGCCGCTGCTCAGAGCGATCACTGAGAGTCTGATGTGCGAACTGTCTGACGGCGTTGATGGCGATGCCGACAATGAGTCAGGACCGTTTGCGTTCGACAATCTTTTTGGCACGCTCGACAACGTCATCGAGACCTCTGCGGCACCTCATGTTGAGGACGTCGGCGTTTCCGGCCTGGACGGCTCTGAAGAATGAGGCTGAGTTTATGAAGCGAGTCGTTCTCGCCATGAGCGGCGGTGTCGACAGCTCGGCAGCGGCCGTCCTGCTTCAGGAGCAGGGGTACGAGGTCATCGGGCTGTTTATGCGCTCCGGAGCGACCGAGGAGCAGACCTGTTCGACGGGGCTCGGCATTACGTTGCCGGTTGTCAGTGCGAAGTCAAACAAGCAGGGGTGCTGCAGCGCGTCGGATGCTGCGGATGCACGTCGTGTTGCCGACCGGCTGGACATCCCGTTTCACGCACTGAATTTTCAAGACGCTTTTGGCCGGATCAAAGACTACTTTGCGGACGAGTACCTCGCGGGCCGGACGCCCAATCCGTGCGTAATGTGCAACAACTGGCTGAAGTTTGGAAAGCTGTGGGACTTTGCTCAGAAAGTCGGAGCCGAGTACATCGCGTCGGGCCATTACGCACGACTGGAGCAGGCTGTTCAGGCACCGCAACTCGTTGGGGCGGAGAAGCCGACTCTTGAATCGGGGAACGAGCCGACTGTTGGACCGGCCATCTTCCGTGGCCGAGACGGCGGCAAGGATCAGTCGTACGTTTTGTTCGGCATTGATCGAGCGATCCTGGATCGGGTGATCTTCCCCGTCGGAAATTTCGACAAGCCGGATGTTCGAGAGAAGGCTCAGCAGTCGGGGCTTCGAGTTCACGACAAAGCGGATAGCCAGGAAATCTGTTTCATTCCGGACAACGACTACGCCGGATTTCTCGAACGTTATCGAGGGAAGCAGGACACTGCGGGCGAAATTGTCGACACAGTCGGCAACGTGCTCGGTCGCCACGACGGCTACGAGCGTTACACCGTTGGGCAGCGAAAGGGCCTCGGTCTGGCATTTGGAGAACCTCGCTATGTCGTGCGGCTGGAGCCAGAAACTCGCCGGGTGGTGATCGGAACCCGCGAGGAGCTAGGTTGCCACACCCTCGTAGGCGACCAGGTCAATTGGCTGATCGACAACGTTCCTGGACGATTTCGCTGTGCCGCTCAGATTCGCTACGGACATCGGGCAGCGCCGGCGGAAGTCGAAGTGATCGACGACGATCGTTTCCGGGTGACGTTCGACGAGCCACAATTCGCTGCTGCGCCCGGTCAGGCCGTCGTTCTGTATACCGGCGATCGTGTTCTCGGCGGCGGCTGGATCCGCTGAATCGAGTGTCGTGGTCGTGGTTAATTTTCGCACAAGGAAGTGTTTCCGCGTCCGTGGGAATAGCTCGTTCGGTTGGGCGCATCATTTGTAAATCGAAGTACTGAAGTCGATATCATGTGCCATTCAGAACGGGGGTATCCCATGAATGCTGTTCGTCAGTTTCTGATCATCGGTGCGATTGTCGTTTCTGGATGCAAGGTTGAGTACTTCCATACGCAGACGACGGTCTTTCCAGATGGATCGATAGAGCGGGCAATTCTGCAGCCGGGAAGCAGGACGCCAGACGAAGCCAAAGATCCGGCAGTCTGGGATCGAATGACCTGGTCAACCGAAAAGTCATTCGATGCGTTTCACGGTGACATCCGCAGAACACCGCAGGCAGATTCGGATAACGACAGAACGTATCTGGCTGCATGGAAGAAGATCGGACCGGAAGAAGCTCTGCCTGATCATTTTGTGAAGTCAGGACGCGATGAGACCTTCAGCAGCCGTTTCGAACGAAAACTCGAGCGACGCGACCTCGGGCTTGTCGTTGAATACATCTGGAACGAAACGCTCACGGAAGTCGTTACGCGGGCTGGCATCAAAGCCGCTCGACAGGAAGGAATGTCGCTGTTTCTCAAACTGATGGAACCAGCTCTCAGTCGTTCACTTGGAGATGAATACGACATTTCAGAGCTTATTCAGTGGTTCCAGAATGATGCCCACTCGATTGTTGCCGATCTGACTGACGAACTCTACGACTTATCCAGTTCGGCTTCGCGGCCTGTTGATGAGAAAGAGTACGCTGCCATTCGTCATCGCCGCGTCGTCGCAGTGCTCGAAGCACAAGGGCTCACTGGTTTTTTCGACACTGCGGGGACGCTGCGGGAAGACGTAGTGCTGCAGTTCATCCGGGAAACTATCCGGAGGACGATCAGACGTCGTGACGGGCTTCCAATTAATGCCGAAGTTGTTGACGGACTGGTAGGAGTCTTTCAGCAGTCAGATGAGGAACCGCAGTCCGAACTGTCTCAGCGAGTCGCTCTTGAATGGAAGCAGGCGGTCGATTCGCAGCCTGGTGGCAAGAATGCTGTGGAGCGACAGGTTCGGAATCTGATGACACGAATCTGTGGTGTCCACGGTGAGTTGCTCCCGAAATCGACGGACGCGTTCCGGTTCACAATGAAACTTCCAGGCAGCGTCGTTGAAACCAACGGACAGATTGCTGCGATTGATCGCGTTCAGTGGAACTTTCGAGCCAGAGACGCCTGGCCCGAGGGGTACACCATGAGTTGTCGATCGCTTCAGTTGCAAACCGAAGGCATACCGGAACTCCATGAGTGGACGGCCATGCAGAATCAGGCGCAACTGCTGGGGCTGTACAACCTGATTGCCCGGGATCCAGCGATCATTGCATCGTTTAAGGAATGTCGCTCTGCGAAGAACATGGAACCGCTGAAGCAGTTAGCAACGAATTCGGACGATCAGGACACGGTGGTTCGCTCCCGTCAGGTCTTACGACTGCTGCTGTCTGCCGGAACTCCGGATTCTGAGTAATTATTGTTTGCAAGTTTTTTATTTAAAGCAGGTTACGTGTCTTGTTCCTTTCCGGAGCGAACTTGCGGCGAGAAGTATTGAACCGATCCGAAGCTTCTCTGTGAATTGAAACTCGCCATAGCCGATGGTAGGCTGCCGCGCGTTTGGACCTGATTTCTTCGGCTGAGCGGTACGACCATGCTCGCCGAGATACTCCGTTTTCGATTCATTGAGATTGAGGAACCGACATGGCTCGACCAGTGACGCTGTTCACCGGCCAGTGGGCAGATTTGCCGCTAGAAGAACTTTGCAGGAAGGCCCGTGATTTCGGCTACGACGGGTTGGAACTCGCCTGCTGGGGTGACCACTTCGAGGTCGAAAAAGCCTTGTCGGACGACACGTACTGTGCAAAGAAGCGAGACTTGCTCGAAAAGCATGATCTAAAGTTGTTCGCCATTTCGAACCACCTCGTTGGCCAGGGCGTGCTCGACAACATCGACGAACGTCACAAGGGAATTCTCCCCGAGTACGTCTGGGGTGACGGCGATCCGGCGGGTGTCAATGAACGGGCTGCCGAGGAAATGAAGAACACCGCGCGAGCCGCTCAGAAGCTCGGCGTTGGCGTTGTGAATGGTTTCACCGGATCAAGCATCTGGCACCTGATCTACGATTTCCCGCCAACAACCCGAGCCATGATCGAAGGCGGTTTCAATCTCCTTGCCGAGCGTTGGAATCCAATTCTCGACGTGTTCCAGGAATGCGGCGTTAAATTCGCTCTGGAAGTTCATCCAACCGAAATCGCGTTCGACATTTACTCGGCTGAGTGGGCATTGAAAGCTCTCGACAACCGCGAAGAATTCGGGTTCAACTTTGACCCCAGCCATCTGATCTGGCAGGGAATTGACCCGGTTGAGTTCATCCGAGCCTTCCCGGATCGCATTTACCATGTCCACATGAAGGACGCTTCGACGACGCTCAATGGTCGAACTGGCATCAACAGCAGCCACATGCCGTGGGGCGATGCTCGTCGAGGCTGGGACTTCCGCAGCGTTGGCCGTGGAGCCGTCCGCTTCGAAGAGATTATCCGAGCACTCAACATCGTCGGTTACGACGGTCCGCTGTCGGTCGAGTGGGAAGACATTGGCATGGACCGCGAGCATGGTGCTCGGGAATCCTGCCAGTTCTGCAAGAACGTCGACTTCGAACCGTCCAGCCACCGTTTCGACGACGCGTTTGCCGAATAACTTCGACCGGCGGCATAGGCTGATTTCACAAAAGGCCCGGCAGTGCATACTGTCGGGCCTTTTTACGTTCGCGGCTCAATCGGCATTGCGAAAGTCAATGGAAGTGCCGATGTTCGCTGGGAATCTGGCGTCTTTCCACACATCAGCGATGTGACGCTGGTCAGGTGCCGATCAGCTCTGCAGAGATGCCGAGTTGGTCGAGTTGCTGCTGGACTTCGTTGAGGTAGATCGAGTTCATGACGACCACGACTCCGGGGGCGTACTCTTTGAGCTGTGCCGGCGAGATGACGGGGTGGCCGGTGGCCGGTAGAAACTTTCCCTGCTTGTGAGGATTGATGTCCACGACAACTTCGACTTCGTGTTCCAGTCCGGCGGTCGTCAGAAAGGCAACGCACTTCGAGCCGGCCCCCCAGAGTACTGGTTGGCGTCCTTCGTGATGGAACTGTCGGATCGTGTCTCGCCAGTGAGTGATCTGCGTCTGGCTGTTGACTTCAAAAGCCGCTGCCAGCGCAGAGAGTTCGGACAGGTCGTCCTCGATCTCCAATGAGGCAACCGTCGGCTGCGGAACGGGCCTCGCCATCAACAGCAGGTATTGATCGTCGTAGTCTCGCCAGAGATCGACGATTTCGAAGCTCGCAGCGCGGAACAATCGTGCCAGCGAGCCGGCACTGAAGTAAGAGCAGTGTTCGTAGTAGACGTCCCAGAAACGCGTTTCTTCGAGCACGATTCGAACGTCCGGCAGTTCGAAGCAAACCTGCACGTTCGATCGATCGCCGATTGATCGGCGAATGATGTCCAGGAACTCACGCGTCGGCTGAATGTGTTCCAGCGTGTGGCGACACAGAATCACGTCGGCCTGCAACTGAGCGTGCTCTTCTGAATAGAGTTCCGGTATCAGTTGAAGTTTTTGTCGGGACTCCGTGGAAAGTCGTTCCGGACGGACGCTCGGATCAACGCCGATGCCTTCGTTGTTGCCGGCTTCGCACAGTCGCCAGAGAAACTCCGCCTTGCCGCAACCGATCTCCAGCACTCGCTTGTTCCGGATCCCAAACCGGTTGACAAGATCAGCGACCAGTTCATCTGCAAACTCATTGAACCGCGCTGAGAAGTGCTGAGTCTCTTCGTAATCGGGGTTGTACTCGTTGAGTTTCACATTGAAGGCGGAGTTAGACAAAAAACCGCACTGTTCGCAGAAACTCAGTCGCATGTCTCCGCGAGGGTATTGCGTTGCGGTCGTCTGATCCGGCATCAGTAGCACGCTGTGCGCGGGAATTCCGTCGACTGAGTAAATCTGTCGAGAACTCGAACTGCCGCAGTTCGGGCAGCAGGGAGCCTTGATTGAATTGACTGACTGAGCCGAGTCTGTCTGTTGTCTTGATTGAACTGTCATGTCTGTCCGCTTCTAATGTTTCGAGAGGATGCTTGTTCCTGCTTCTGCTACGCGGCTGACTGGTCACGGAGACCGTCGACAATTCGTACTTCAGGGACGGGCACAATGAACCGGCCACCTTGACTGAGATATTCAGACTGCTGCCGGATGATTTCTTCCTGGAAATTCCAGGCAAGCAGCAGCACGTAGTCCGGCATCTCAGTCAGCAATCGTTCCGGTGCAAAGATGGGCGTCTTCAAGCCAGGCATGTGGTGACCGTGCTTGTAAATGTTTCGGTCGACGATGAAATCAAGATGTTCGGACCGAACGCCGGACGCGTTGAGTAAAGTGGTCCCTTTGGCAGCCGCTCCATAGCCGGCAACTGTTTTCCCCGCCGATCGCAGTCTGTCAAGAAGTGCAACCAGCGACTCCTGAAGGACGGAAACTCGTTGGGCGAACGACTCGTAGTACGACAGCGAATCGATCCCCAGTGCTGCTTCTTCGTCAAGGAGTCGGCAAACCTGGTCGGACGGTGCAGTTCCGTGCTCGATATAGAGACGGATTGAGCCGCCATGAGTCGGCAGTCGACGAACTTCGGTCAGGCACAAGCCTCGATCAAGAAACAATCGATTCAGGGCTGTCACGGAGAAGTAGCAAAGGTGTTCGTGATAGACCGTGTCGAATTCGCAGTGGTCGATCAGATCTCGAACGTACGGTGCTTCAATGACGGCGACGCCGCCAGGCTTCAACAGCGTTCTGATTCCGTTCACAAATCCCGATAGGTCAGCCACGTGTGCCAGCACGTTGTTTCCGAGTATCACGTCGGCGAATCGGCCTTCTGTCGTCAGATTTTCGGCCAGTTCGGCGCTGAAAAATTTTCTCAACGTTGGGATGCCGAGAGCTTCGGCAGCGGCAGCGGGCCCCGGCACGGGATCGATTCCCAGCGTCGCGATTCCGCGATCGTGAAAATTGCGAAGCATGTATCCGTCGTTGCTCGCAATTTCGACGACCAGATGTTCGGCCCCGAGATCGCGGGATGCGATCAACTCTTCGGCGTTACGTCGGCAATGCTCGACCCAGGCCGGAGAGAACGACGAGAAGTACGGGTAGTCGCTCCCGAACAGCACGTCCGGCTCAACGGTCTCGCGAATTTGAACGAGCGAACAATCACCACAGAAGGCAACGTTCAGCGGGAATACTGGTTCCGGGCGTGACAGGTCTGCCGCGGACAGGAACTTGTCTGCCAGTGGGACTTCGCCGAGCGACAGAACGTCGTGCAGCGTGGCGCCGTCGCAACTGCGGCAGTGATCAATGGTTTGAAACATTTTCGGGACTTTCGATTCGTATCAGTCAACGATTGTCTTCAGTTCAGTCAGGCTGCCTTTTGAGCGTCGTTTCTCCAGCGAAGGTTCTCGTCAAGTTGCCCTTGCTCGATCAGACCTCTGATTCGGCGTATCCGGAGAAAGTCTGAGCCGGTGAACGCTGCTTTCGTCAAAGCGAACTCGGTATAAGCATCACGCAGTTCTTTGATGCCAGTTTCGACCGTCCACACCGGCTGGTAAGCAGGGAGCGTCTCTTCGAGTTTTCGACATGTAATTCGATAGCAACGTTTGTCGGGGCCGGCACCGTCTTCGTACCGAATAGTGCTTCCGGTCACGAGGTCTCGGACCATCTCGGCGACTTCACTGATGCGGTAGTTTTCTTCAGAGCGTCCGACATTGAATGCTTCGTTGTGAATCAAATTTCTCGGAGCATCAAGAATCGCCAGGTAGGCGGCACTGATGTCGGCTATGTGGACGAGCGGTCGCCACGGTGTGCCGTCGCTTTTCATGAGGACTTCACCGTCCAGCAGTGCGAAGCCCGTCAGGTTGTTGATGACAAGGTCGGCTCGCAAACGTGGAGACCATCCGTAAGCCGTCGCACATCGAAGGTACGTTGGGCTGAAGTTGTCGTTCGCCAGTCTCGCGATGTCATGTTCGACGAGAATTTTGGAGCGACCATAAGGTGTCACTGGGCGAAACGTCGCGGTCTCGTTCAGAATTTCATGTTCGCCACCAGCTCCGTACAGACTGCATGACGATGCAAAAAGAAACCGTTCGACTCCCGCCTCTCTGGAGATTTCAGCCAGTCGGACGGATGCTCGATGATTGATTTCGTAGGTGCATTCGGGATTCAAATCTCCCAGCGGATCATTCGAGATACCGGCGAGATGAATTACCGCATCGATGCCTTCCAGATGCGAAAGCTCGATGTCGCGGACGTCGAGTTTCAACTCTCGCGCCGGCGCTTCCGGAGCAGGTCCGAGATTTGCGTGCGAGAACAGTCCGCTGTCGATACCTGTGACTTCATGCCCGGCGGCGTTGAGCATCGGCACAAGGATCGATCCGATATATCCCTGATGGCCCGTGACCAGAACTCTCATCGTCATTCTCCTTCGTCATCCACGGAGCTTTGCCGGAATCCCATAACGATTCCAGAAAATGCTTTTCTTTCAGAGTGTCCATGCACTGCCAGAAACCTTCGTGCTTCCAGGCCTGCAACTGTCCTTCTTGAGCGAGCCGTTCCATTGGCTCAAGTTCCCATTGCGTATCGTCGCCGTCGATGTAGCTGAAGATTTCCGGCTCAAGGACGAAAAACGCGCCGTTGATCCAGTCGTTGGTCTGTTCGGGCTTTTCGTGAAAGCTCCTCACTGAATTGCCTGACAGATCAAGGCATCCGAACCGCCCCGGCGGATGCACGGCAGTGACCGTCGCCAGCCGACCGTGCTCGCGATGAAACTTCAGCAATGCATCCAGATCAACATTTGAGACACCGTCGCCCCAGGTCAGCATGAACGTGTCACCGTCGACGAACGGTTTCAGGCGTTTGATTCTTCCGCCGGTGTTGGTCTTCTCGCCGGTGTCGACGAGGTCGACCAGCCAGTCAGAGACACCGCCATCGTTCTTCGGCTGCTGACTCGATACCAGTGAGTTCGCAAAGTCGACACGCACACTGCCACTTGCTGCACATTCTGAAAGAAAGAAATCGCGAATCATTTCGCCCTTGTACCCCAGCGCGATGGCGAACTCGTTGTGACCATAACGGGCGTAGTGCTGCATGATGTGCCAGAGAATTGGTCGGCCGCCGACTTCGACCATAGGCTTTGGCCGAGAAACAGTTTCTTCGGAGAGCCGAGTGCCCGCTCCGCCGGCAAGAATTGCAACTTTCATCGTGAGTTCTCTCCGTAGACTCAGGCGGCACGAGCTGTCCTGTTTGTGGTTTGTTCTGTGGGCAGGTCATCGATCACTCGAATGTCGTTTGGACCGTTGACTTCGAGTATCGATCCTCGCCACGCGACTCGTTTCACAAAAGTTGCCTGCAACGTCGCAACCAGTTGAACAAACTGAGTCATTGGAACTGCCAGCAGAACTGGTAACAAAGTTCGCAACTGCAAGTGTTCGATGGTCTGTCCGCTGACTCGAAGACGCTGCCGGATGCAGACTTCCAGAAGTGCCACGAGAGCGGTCATGCCCAGCAGGTAGGAAGAAAGTCCAGACGCTGCCCATAGAGTTGGTTCGGTGAATTCTGAAAACGCTCCGATGGTCGTAGCAATGATCGCAACTGCCATCGCCACTGCCGCAACGCTTGTGTGAACGACGACGAACCACCAGCCGGGGTTGTAAAGTCGAGCCCACGTTAATTGACGGCGAATCCAGTTGGTTGCTGCCGGCAGCCGAGATTCTTCGCGATTGATCATCATCAGCTCGGGGACGAAATGCACTTTCAGGCCAAGTGACTTCATCTCGCCGGTCGTGTGCATGTCCAGAGCGGCGACCTTCGCCCATTTTTCAGCCAGGCCGCCGTCACGGATCGCACTCATGCGGATTCCGTAACAGCCCCCCCAAGGCATTCTGAGGTGATACATGATGCTTGTCGTGGCGACGTTCCAAAGGTGTCGCACGAGATTTCCGGCCGACATCCTCGGCGGAATGAACCAGCGGTTGCCGGTGGTGACGCCAATTTTCGGATGACGAGCCAGCGGCGAGATCAATTCTCTCAGCCAGTTCTCGTTGGCAACAACGTCGCCATCTGCCATTGCAACGGCTTCGAACGAATCGTCGAGACCTCGCAATGCCTGGACGACTTTACTGTTCGTGCAGTTAACGATTCCGTGCTCGGGAGATTCCCGGTACTCGATAATCGAAACATGCCCTGCATTCGTGTCGCGAATGGCTTCTTCGACAAGCGGCCAAGCCGGATCGTCGCGACTATCGACCACGATTCGTACTTCGTAGTCAGGGTAATTCTGAGTCATCAGACGTCGAAGACCATCTCGCAGATACGGATCCGTCCCTTTGAGACCCATCAGGACAGCAGTTCGCGGCAGCAAGTCGTCGGAAAGAGGAGCTTCTGCCGACCGTCGAAAGACGCGAGCGTAGAGCACCGTCCAGACTGTTACGGCGGCGGTCGACGACAGAAGAATCATTCCGCTGAGCGTTACGATGCCTTCAACAAGTGACACGGTTGTGCTCGCAACGGGAGGAACGTGATCGAAGTCAGGCTTTCGACGGTGTGTCGATGCACAAACGCCGTGCCAACAGAGTCTTCTCTGTTGGTACGGAACCAGCGTTCTGATCGTCACAACCTGTTCCGGTCGCACAGACTGATGTGCGTCTTTGATTGCAGAATACAGCATAACTTCGCTGCATCCGCCATCGTCGGATTAACCCGCAGACTTTGACACGGGCACTTTCCAAAGACCGTTTGGGCGGGCGCACTCTAAACGGGCGGCGTTCAGTCGTCGCTGCCGGGATCGAATGTCGACGATCTCGTCTCAGACAAGCTCGTGAAGAGGTGGCGCGTCTTCTTCGAGCAGGTATTGCGGTCGACCGTTGTGGTCGTCGATCGTCGTCAACTTTGGATCGATGCCGAGGTTGTGGTACAGCGTCGAGTAGATTTCAGAGAACGTCACGGGCCGGGAAACGGCTTCGCCACCGAGTCGGTCGGTTGAGCCGATGACCTGTCCGGTTTTCATTCCGCCGCCAGCCATCAACGCGCAGTTGACTCGCGGCCAATGATCGCGTCCGACCTGCTTGCTGATGATCGGAGTCCGACCGAACTCGCCCCACACGATCACGGTGCAGTCTTTGTCGAGACCTCGTTCGTGAAGATCGCTGACCAGGTTGCTGACGCAGTTGTCGAAAATTGGAAAGTCTTCTGCTTCGCGTTTGAAGATGGTGTTATTGCTGCCGCCGTGCCAGTCCCATTTGGAATAGTTCAGCGTGACGACTCGGGCGCCGGCTTCGATCAGTCGCCGCGCGACGAGCAGGCTTTGCGGCACTCGCGGAGCCCCGTTTCCGTCGATGAACTTCGTCGTGTCGCCCGTTCCATATCGAGCGACGATTTCTGGATCCTCTTTCGACAGATCCAGCGCATCGGCCAGTTTTGAGGATGTCAGCAGTCCCATTGCCTGGCCAGTAAACGTGTCCATGCCACGCATCATGCCGCTGGCGTCGACGTCGCGACGGAAGCTGTCGACGCTTTTCAGCAACGCCTGACGATCACCGAGCCGCTCGACGGTAACACCGTTCAGAACCATGTCGTCCTTCGTTGGTCCCATTGGTCGAA
>JADHNX010000028.1 GCA_016779365.1 Planctomycetaceae bacterium | reverse complement strand
TCAAGAAGGCCCAGGGCAAGGCGCCGGATTCATACAAGGACTACCGCAAGGTGCTCGACCGCAAGGATATCGACGCGGTCATGATTGCCACGCCGGACCACTGGCACACGAAGGTTGCCGTCGAAGCGATGCTCGCTGGTAAGGACGTCTACTGCGAAAAGCCGCTGACTCTGACCATCGCCGAAGGCAAGCTGATCGAAGAAATGGTGAAGAAGACCGGCCGCGTCTTTCAGGTCGGCACGATGCAGCGGACCGAGTCAGATAAGCGGTTCATCCAGGCCGTGGCGTTGGTTCGAGCCGGTAGAATTGGCACGGTCAAGAAAGTTACCGCCGGCATCGGTGGCTTCGGACCATCGCCAAAGATTCCCGTCGCTCCGGTTCCGGAAAGTATCGACTGGGACTTCTGGCTCGGCCCGGCACCGAAGGTTCCTTACCGTGCACTGCCCGAAATGCGACAAGGCTACGGTGGGGGAGTCCCGCTTTACAGCAATTGCCATTACTCGTTCCGCAACTGGCACGCGTACTCCGGCGGCAAGCTGACCGACTGGGGTGCCCATCACGTCGATATTGCGTGCTGGGCACTCGGCGCGGGCGACACGGGCCCGAGTAAAGTGACCCCGCTCAACTACAAACTGCCGGTCGAGTACAAGGATGGCTACGCGGTCGTCGATGATCAGTACGACATCGCGACCGAGTACAACATCAAGGCCGATATGCCAAACGGGGTCGAACTGCTGGTCACCAACGAAGGCGATAACGGCATCCTCTTTGAAGGCACCGAAGGCCGGTTCTTCGTCAACCGCGGCAAGATCGTCGGCAAACCAGTCGAGGATCTGAAATCGAACCCGCTGCCGGACGGAGCACTCGAAGAGGTCTACGGCGGCCCGATCAGCGCCAACCACACCGCAAACTTCATCGAAGGGATGAAGTCTCGCAAGCAGCCGATTTCGGACGTCTGGAGCCACAACCGGATGCTCGAAATCTGTCACCTTTCCAATATCGCCATCCGCCTCGGTCGGGCACTCAACTGGGATCCGGTCAAGCGGGAGATCATCGGCGATGACCAGGCAAACTCGTTCCTCTCAAGGGAAAACCGCAGAGGCTACGAGATCAACATGTAGTTCCTGGCAGCCTGTCAGAATTCAGTTTCGTTCTGGTGACCAGCGCCGGAGTTCGAATGAACTCCGGCGTTTTTTATTTCCCGCAGGCAGTAACTGTGCCGTCGTACGGCGGGGCGATAAACTTCTCGCTTCTACTCTGGAAATGGAATCTCGAAGGGATGCGACGTGATGCCTGATGCTCGACCGTTTGCTCATCTGCACTGCCATACGACTTACTCGACGCTCGACGGCGCCACTAGGATGAAAGACCTTCTGAAGAAGGTCAAAGATTCGGGAATGAATGCCGTCGCCACGACCGACCACGGCAACATGTATGGCTCGTTCGAGTTCTACAACGCGTGCCGGGCTCAGGAAATTAACCCGATCGTCGGCCTGGAAGCCTACATCGCGCCGGGAAGCCGTTTCGACCGCACAGGAGCATCCCGGCAGAAGGAAGCGGCGAATCATCTGACGCTGCTCGCGATGAATCGAACCGGGTTTTACAACCTGATCAAGCTGACGTCGAAGGCGTACCTCGAAGGTTTTTACTACAAGCCACGCATCGACAAGCAGCTGCTGGAAGAATGCAACGAAGGCATCATTTGTCTCTCCGGTTGTGCGGCGGGTGAGCTGTCGCAGCTCATGCTGCAGGATCGGATGGACGAAGCCGAGCGTCTGACCGAGTGGTACTCGAAGGTTTTCGGCGATCGTTTCTACATGGAGATCCAGAACGCCGGCATTCAGATTCAAAAAGACTGCATGGACATGACCGTGGACATGGCCAACAAGAAAGGTCTGCCGCTGGTTGCGACGAACGACGCTCATTATCTCAACAAGGAGGACTCCGAAGCTCAGGATGTTCTGCTTTGCATCAGCACGCTGTCTCTGCGGTCTGACGAAAACCGCATGAAGATGAAAACAGACCAGCTTTTCGTCCGCACACCGGAAGAAATGTACGAAGCGTTTCCGGGCTTCGAAGACGCCGTTGCGAGGTCTCAGGAAATCGCCGACCGCTGCGACATTCAGCTCGACGAGAATCCAAAACACTATCCCGTCTTCGTGCCGCCGGACAACAAAACGGACAGCGACTACCTGCGTGAACTCTGCATTGCGGCCATTCCCGAACGGTATCCGGACGGCACGCCAGAAGGATTCCAGGAGCGGCTTGATTACGAACTGGACGTCATCAAGCGAATGGGATACTCAAGCTACTTCCTCATCGTGTGGGATTTCGTACGCTTCTCGATGGAGCAGGACATTCCGTGCGGCGCTCGAGGTTCAGCTGCCGGAGCGGTCGTCACTTACCTGCTTCGTCTGAGTAACGTCTGCCCGCTGAAGTACGACCTCCTGTTTGAACGGTTTCTCGATCCGAACCGGGCAGAGCCGCCCGATATCGATATCGACTTCTGTCGTGATGGTCGGCAGAAAGTTATCGATTACACAAAGGCGACTTACGGCGAAGACAGCGTTTGTCAAATCGGCACGTTCGGCACCTTGAAGGCAAAGGCTGCGGTTCGCGACGTATCGCGAGCGTTCGGGTTTCCTCCGGCGAGGATCAACGAAATCGCGAAGATGGTTCCCGACGAACTTGGCATCAAAGTACGCGAGGCTGTTGAGAAAAGCCCGGAACTCAGCGACCTGGTAAACCAGGACGAACAGGTCGCTGAAATGATCGAAATCGCGCATCGGCTGGAAGGCATGGTTCGCAACGTGGGGACTCATGCAGCCGGAGTCGTCGTTGGAAACGGACCGTTGATCGAGCGTTTGCCGTTGCAGCGAATCTCCGGCAAGGAAGATCTCGTGTCACAGTGGGACGGCCCACACGTCGAGATGGCTGGTCTGCTGAAGATGGACTTCCTGGGACTTCGAAACCTGACGATCCTGCACAAGTCTGTGAAGAATGTGGAGAAGACGACGGGCAAGAAAATCGACCCGCTGACGTTTCCACTGGACGATGAGAAAACCTTCGCGTTGCTTCAGCGAGGTGAAACGAAAGGGATCTTCCAGTTTGAATCCGGCGGCATCCGCGATCTTCTTCAGAAGATGAAGCCCGACGCGTTTGCAGACATTATCGCGACGAGTGCTCTCTATCGACCAGGGCCACTCGAAGGCGGCATGGTCATGGACTATGTCGACGTGAAAAACGGACGAAAAGAACCCGCGAAGATTCATCCGGTGGTCGACCCGGTTCTGGAAGAAACCTACGGCGTGATGGTTTACCAGGAACAGGTCATGCGGATTCTGAACCGGGTCGGCGGCCTGGGACTTCGCGAAGGCTATCAGTGCATTAAGGCGATCAGCAAGAAGAAGCTGTCGGTCATCGCGAAGTTCAAAGAGGAATATCTTGCCGGCGCCAAAGAACGGGATATTGATGTCTCCATTGCCGACAACCTCTTTACGCTGATCGAGAAGTTCGCCGGTTACGGTTTCAACAAGTCGCACTCCACAGCGTACGGACTGGTTTCGTACCAGACGGCTTATCTGAAGGCTCACTACCCGTACGAGTTCATGGCCGCGCTGCTCAGTTGCGGCATGGAGGACAGCAATCGAATTCAGGAACACACCGACGACGCTCGTCGACAGAACATCGAGGTCGTCCCTCCCGACGTTAACCGGTCGCACGTCGAGTTCGCCGTTGAAGCGGACGAAGACGGAACCAAGCGGGTCTACTTCGGATTGGGAGCGGTCAAAGGGCTCGGTGAAGACGCGATGGCCGCGATGGTTAAGGCTCGGGAAGAAGGGGGGCCCTTTAAGGATATCTACGACCTGGCAGAGCGAGTCGATCCTAAATGTATGTCGAAGGGGATTCTGGAAGTTCTGATCAAAGCCGGAGCACTCGATCAGCTCGGGCCAAATCGCGGCCAACACATGCTCGTTATCGAAAGCGCGGTCAACGGAGCCGCGAAGAAAGCCAAAGACAAAGCGCGTGGCCAGAAGAGCCTCTTCGGTGACGACTCGGGGGGCAATGACGACAGCAGTGAGTCCGGCGGAAAGTCAAACCTGCCGGAAGCCGAAGACTGGACGCAGGCTCAAAAGCTGGCCGGCGAGAAAGAAGTCTTCGGGTTCTACCTGACAAGCCACCCGCTGACGCAGCTCGGTGATCGGCTGACTCGGCTGGTCACGCACACGAACAAAGAACTCGGCGAGATGGAAGACGGTTCGGAAGTGCTGATCGGCGGCATGATTTCGGCGATCAAGAAAGCGGCGACGAAGAAGCCCAGCAGAAATGGCCACACACGCTACGCGAACTTTGACTTTGAGGATTCAACAGGGATCGTGCGGTGCATCATCTGGCCGGAAGATTACGCGCGTGCAGAAGACAAGGTTAAAACAGAGGCGATCTGCATCATACGTGGTCGAGTTGATCGTCGCGGTCGGGAACCGAACGTCATCGTCAATCAGTTTCTGACGCTCGAAGATGCCGAAAAGCAGTTCACTCGCCATCTGACGATCAATTTCAAACGAGGACTTCATACCGAAGCAGATGTTCGACGCACGAAGGAAGTCATCGAGCGTTACCCAGGTAAGACCTCGGTCTACCTGTTTGTTGACTCGCCCGACGAAGAAAATCCCGGCGGTCAGATTCGCTACACGCTGATGCCGCCTCAGGAAATGAAGGTCACCTGCAACGCCGAACTGACAGAAGCACTGGCAAACGTTGTCGGCAGAACAAATCTCAGATTTTACGCCGACATGAAAAAGAAAAGCGGAGCTGCCACGTCAATCGGGCGCTGACATTCGGCTTGGAGATCTGGCTTTGGCGCCGTCACGGCAAGGATGTCAGGGCAGGAAGACGTCCAGCACCGAGCTGCCCTGTGAAAGGTTGATCGTTGCCGGTTCGTGGTCAGCCGGTAGCAGCAGCACCTGGCCGAAGGCGAGTTGTTCGAATTCCGGGCCGACTGTGACGGAGGCTTCGGCACCGACGTTGATCAGAACGTGGAATCGTTCATCATCCGGAATCGGGACCTGACCGGCTTCCGAGTAACATCGAATGTCGAAGTACTCGCAGGATGCCAGTTCGTGGCCGTGTTCGATCGGCTGAGCGATTTGCGGACTGACCGGCCCGAGTTCGAAGTTTGTACAGGCAATGGCTCGTTCGATGTGCAGTTCGCGAGGCTTGCCATCAGCTCCCACGCGGTCCCAGTCGAACAGTCGGAAGGTCATATCGCTCGACTGTTGAACTTCGGCCAGCAGAATGCCTTCACCAATTGCATGGACGGTTCCAGCCGGAATGAAAACGCAATCGCCAGGCGACACTTCGAAAGAGTGCAGACATTCTTCGAGCTTTCCGGCGTCGATGGCGCTACGAATCGTCGCCTCCGTGACCTCTTTCTTCAGGCCGGCATAAACTCGACTGCCCGGCTCGGCATGAATAATCACCCATGCTTCTGTCTTGCCGTTTTCTGTGGGGTCGTAGGCTTTTGCCTGAGTGTCGTTGGGGTGAACCTGGACAGACAGCCGGTCGCTCGCGTCGAGAAACTTAATCAGCAGCGGGAACTGATCGCGGCCAGCGTGGCGACCGAGGATCGCTTCGTTGCTGTCTCGCAGCAGTTCATGAAGGGTCGAGCCAGCGAAGTAAGTCGTATTGACGATGCTTTGATCTTCGCCGTGATCGGCAATCTCCCAACTTTCCGCATAATCGGTTTCCGGGCCAAGTCGCTTTCCAAGCGTTGTTCCCAGCCGAGTGCCGCCCCAGCGGATTCGCTTCAGTAGAGGATCAAATCGGATTACATTCATCCTAAGGATACCGTCGATACGTCTGGTCTGAAGTGCAGATTGCGGCGTAAGCATACTCTCGCGGCCTTATGGGCGGGTTCATGATAGGGTTCCGCATGACGATTTTCGGCTCTGTAGGCTCGAAGGTCTGTTCAAACTGAACAGCCTGCGGCTTATTTGCCGATCGAGGCGACAGACAACCGACTATAGGCCAGTTTTAGAACGGGATTGCTCTGATTCTGGTGATGCTGAATAATCGACTTAAGTTTTGGTGGAGCGCTGACGGAGCGTTACAAAAGTGGAGCTCACACCACCGGTTTTGTCCCGGCAGTTACGGAAGGAGCCAGCAGGATGCCTGTTTTTGATGATAATTCGCTGTCGATCGGTCGCACCCCACTTGTCAGATTGAACCATGTGACAAAGGGCTTGAAGGCGACGGTTCTGGCCAAGATCGAAGGCCGCAACCCGGCGTACAGCGTCAAGTGCCGCATCGGTGCATCCATGATCTGGGACGCGGAACAGTCCGGAGCACTGAAGCCCGGCATGGAAGTCGTCGAGCCGACCAGCGGCAACACCGGCATCGCTCTGGCCTACGTTTGTGCCGCTCGCGGTTACAGGCTGACGCTTACAATGCCCGACACGATGTCGCTCGAACGTCGCATGATGCTCAAGACGTTTGGCGCCAGTCTGGTTCTCACGCCAGGGGCTGAGGGCATGAAAGGAGCGATCTCGAAAGCCGAAGAGATGGCGGCGGATCCGAATTTCTTCATGCCGCAACAGTTCAAGAATCCGGCTAACCCGGCAATTCATGTCAAAACAACCGGCCCGGAAATCTTTGAAGACACCGCAGGCAAAGTCGACTACTTCGTCGCGGGAGTCGGCACGGGAGGCACGATTACCGGAGTTTCCCGTTACCTGAAGAATGACAAAGGGCTCGATGTAAAATCGATCGCCGTTGAACCTTCAGAAAGCCCGGTTCTTTCCGGCGGAAGCCCAGGTCCGCACAAAATTCAGGGCATCGGAGCTGGCTTTGTTCCGGACATTCTGGACATGTCCGTCGTCGACGAAGTCGTGCAGGTTTCCAGTGAAGAAGCTTTTGCGATGGCTCCACGACTCGCCAAAGAAGAAGGCATTATCGCCGGAATCAGTTGCGGCGCCGCTGTTGCGGCCGCACTGAAAGTCGCCGCTCGACCGGAAGCGGAAGGCAAGACCATCGTCGTGATCCTGCCGGACTCGGGCGAACGTTACCTCTCGACGGCGCTGTTCGAATACGCCAAAGACTGAAATCGACGACGAAATTTGAAACAGGTTACAAAGGCGACGGTGATTTTCTCCGTCGCCTTTTTTCGTGATCGGACTGTTTCAGCCAGTGACTCTGCGCCGCAATCTGCGAACAGAACTTGACAGAGACAGCTCATCACCTGGTAATAACTCCGCGTTAACTTTCGGCATGGATGTTGAGGCCGACTTTCCAGGTTGACTTTCGGAACCGCACGATGACCCTTCCACACGCAACACAACATTCAACCGGTCACGCTTTCAGCTGTTTTCATGGGAGACAGCGTGAGGGATTGATGATGCTTGACCGGCGCGGCATGTTGAAATCCAGCCTCGCGGGTCTTGCCGGTTTGACGCTGCCGGGGTTGCTTCGGCAGCAGGCCATTGCGAAACAAGCTGGAAAATCAATGGCGACCGGCAAGAGCGTGATCCTGCTCTGGATGGCGGGCGGACCAAGTCATATCGACACGTGGGATCCAAAACCGGATCGGCCTTACATGAACCGAGGTCCGTTCGGCGTCACGCAGACAAAGCAGCCGGGAGTTTTTATCAGCGAGCATCTTCCGAAGCAGGCCGCGATGCTCGACCAGTTTTCGATCATTCGGTCAGTTGATGCTCGACACAGCAGCCACCAGCCAAACATGGTCATGCAGACGGGAAATCTGGCTGCGGCTCCACGAGTGAATCCGAAGGGGCTGACGTTTCCTTCGATCGGCTCACTGGTTTCGAAGTTTCACGGAGCGAATCAGCCTGGGATGCCTCCGTACGTCGCCTTTCAGAAGCACAACAGCCACATCGGCTACGCAGGCGATCTTGGCAAACAGTTCGATCCATTTATCGCCAACGACGCCTGTCAGTTGCCGGTTTACGATCTGGTCGGAAAAGACACGGGGCAAATGTCCGGTGCGAGCATGTTTCAAATGCCGACTGGCCTGACGCATCCACGAGTCACTCAGCGTCGTTCGCTGGTCGGTCAGATCGACCAGTTGCGACGCGACCTTGACCAGGACGGCTCGATGGCCGCGCTCGACAGTTACGGCCAGCAGGCGGCAAACATTCTGCTCGGAGGCCGAGCACAGAAAGCGTTCGACCTTGAGGCCGAGCCTGCCGAAGTCCGAGACCGTTACGGCAAACATCTCTGGTGCCAGCAGGCGTTGATCGCCAGGCGGCTGATTGAAAGCGGAGCCAGTTTCGTGACACTCGACCTGAGTTACCACACCGCGTCGGGAACCTGGGACACGCACGGCGACAACATTCCTCCCTACGGAGGAATTGCCAAAGGTCTCGGCCCGTTACTGCCGCTGTTCGATCATCTGCTGACAACGCTGGTCAGCGATCTGGGCGAACGAGGATTGCTGGACGATTGCCTGGTGATCTCGATGGGTGAGTTCGGTCGCTCCCCGATCATGGGCACGCAAGGCAGCACTGATGGTCGCAATCACTGGCCGGCTGTCATGTCGATGTGTATGGCAGGCGGCGGCCTGCGACACGGTCAGGTGATCGGCGCTTCCGACCCGGATGGCGGTCACCCGGCAGAACGCCCCGTCACACCAGGCGACCTCGCCGCAACCATCTATCGCCACTTCGGCGTTCCGCTCGACGCCACCTACGACGACGCTCGCAACCGTCCCCGCTACATCGTCGAAAACGGCGAACCACTCTCGGAATTGTTTTAAGAATTAACGGGGTTGGGTCTGTCTTGCTTACGCTGTCGTTGTAGCCTCACTCGCTTCCTGAAACGGCTTTCGTTTCAGCAGAAGTCCGGCCACCAGGGCAAAAACCAGATAGGCCGGCACGTCGACGAACGGGAACCACGCTGGGTGGGGGAGAGACGAGAGGTTCATGATTCCGCACAGGGTGAAGACGATTCCGACAATGACGGGCGCCACCAGCGAGCGGCGACCGGAAATGAGCATGGCTACGATCGCGCCGCTCATGCAGCCGAGGCCGTGGCAGACAGTGGCCAGTAGAAACGCTGTCGCGGGTAGAGTTCGGAACCACTCGTTCAGGCGAGCCATGTTCTCCGGTTCCTGACTCATGAAGTCAACGCCTTCGGGAAGTGGATAAACGAAGGTGCTTGCCAGATGCAGGGACATCATCACGGCCATGCCGACCACAACTCCCAATACGACACCGACCACGCTGATCAGGACTTGCTTCGCCATGAATCACGCTCACTTGATTAACGGAGGAAGAATGCCTGTTTGTTGTGCAGGCAGCAGACGAATTGCGGACACAGAATTCAATGTCAATTCGTGAATTCGTGGTTGAATTATGCCTGGAAATTGCGTCTTCAACCGACCACGGCTTAGCACACGGTTGTGTGGTCGGTAGGCTGTGGAACGTCTCATCTTTTTCTGAATCGGAGAACTGGCATGTTGGGCCGAAATCTTTGTCGAGCGTTTTCTGTTGTGCTGCTGGCGGGGGCTTCGTTGAACCTGCCATGTAACGAACTGTGCGCTGACGAACCACCAGCGGCAACGATTCCTGATGACACAACGAAACCGCTGGATCTGGCAGCAGACCTTCTGCTCATCCGGGCAAGGAATGACGAACTGCTCGTTCAGGTGCAGAACAAACGGGTCTCGGTCGAGTTTCGAGATACGCCGCTCGATCACGCGATCGCCCACCTGTCAGAATTGTCCGGGATTCCGATGCTGCTCGACACGGTCGCGCTGAACGACGTCGGGATCGCCGTTGATGAGCCATGTTCCGTGGTCGTCAAGAATGCGCGTGTTTCGTCGGCGCTGAGCCGGATGCTCGATCGCCTGGAGCTGAGCTGGACGATTGAGAACGAAAGCCTGCAGATCACGACGAACGACGTCATCGAAGAAAGGCTGTACGCCAAAGTCTTTGCCGCTGACGACATCGTTGAATGGTTCAGACTGAACTCAAGGAGCGACGACGGGCGGGATCGGTTTGGCATGTCTGAGCCGATCGTTATCAGCAGCGCGCGTGCGACTGGCTTTGGTGCCGAAGGCGAGGCTCATGAAATCCTGATCGACCTGATTCAGCGGCATTCCGAAGGGGTCTGGAACGAGCTTGACGGGGTGGGGGGTACGATCAGTTTTCAGGGAGGATTGTTGACCGTCCGCCAGTCGCTGCCTGTTCTGCAGCAGGTCGAAGGCTTTTTGAATCGGCTACGGTTCATCCAGAAACGCTCGCCATCTTCTGACGTTTGGACGATCCCGGAAGGTGGTTTTGGCTGGCCTGAAAACCGCAAGGCGATAGACGCTCTGAGAAAGCCGGTCTCGGTCAAATTTAATGAAACTCCTTTGCATGACGTGCTCACCTATCTCGGGAATGAGCTGGGAATTCAGCTTGAAATCAATGTTGCGGCGCTGGATGAAATCGGGTTGCTCGACAGCGAGCCGATCAACCTGACGATGTCCGGAACGGCCAGCGCCGTGCTGAAGCAGATCTTTGGAACGCGGCAGTTGACCTGGCTTGTTCAGGACGACACGTTGCTGGTGACGACGGTTGAAGCGTCCGAGGAGAGGCTGTTCACCGTCGTGGCCGATACCCGTCAGTTGCTGGCGACAGGTCGACTCACGGATGTGTGCCTGGTCGAGACGATCCTGAATGAGACCAATGGATTGTGGGCAGACGTCGACGGAATCGGCGGATCGATCGAAACCGCTGGTGGTCTGACCTTCATTCGACAGACTCAGGCGATGATCGCTGAAATTTCCATTCTGCTGAGAGATCTTGAATCGCGATCAGCGTTGTCAGAGTCATCCAAAGCCAGGTCTGAGCGGGACGATTCGGGCCGAATGGAAACTCGTTTTTACTCGGCCGAGTCGAAGGAAGACGTTGAATCGCTGACGACCGCCTTGACAAGTTTTGTGTTTCCCGACAAGTGGAAAACCAACGGCGGAGACGGAGTGGTGGTCGCAGTCGGCTCAAGGCTTGTCATTCATCAGTCGTCGGAAGTCCACAAGGCAATTGATGAATTCATCCGCGAGTTGCATGCAGTCGGCCCGGGTCCGACTGTTTCAAACCGTCGGTGACGGTCGCTGCAATCCAAATCGCACTGGTTTCGTCGCTGTTCCGAGTGACTGGCAAAAGCGAAAACTGCAATTGACGTCGCCTGTCAGGTTGCGGGACAAACCGGCATGATCGAACTCATCCTCGCCTGTGTGCTGACCGACCTGCCGAAACTCGAATCGTTGCCAGGTGTCGAGTCGGCGAAAATTGCCGTCAAGTGCGACGATCCGAAGCTGACGATCGTCCACATTCGCGATTGGCATTTCATTGAATTCGCCGAGTTTCAGGCTGAAGTGCAGGACGAAATCGCGGAGGACCAGGTCGAGAATCAGTATTTGATTTTCGCTCGCGAGGTGCAGGAAGTTCAGGATCAGCAGGAACTGTTTCTTGAGGCGATGGTAAAGGCCGGACACCAGGATGTCTGGATCGAAGGTTTGATCCCGGAGTTCGAACGAGCCTTTATTCACATCTGCCACGTCGCCGCTCGGAACGGTTTGTACGAGAGTCCAAATCCGATCAGCGTTGGTGCTGCCGCCCGCCTGTTTGTGAAACGGAAAATCCGAGTTCACGCTTTGGACACGGACAAAGGTCTCAGACTCACAAAGCCGCTGGACGCTGCCGGCAAGCTGCGCACCGTTTCCGAGGCAAACATCGAGCAACGTGAGAACCTGATGATGCAGCAACTCCGTAGCCACAAAGGAGTCGCGATCGTCGTCCTCGGCGGCGCCCACGACCTGAGCAACAACGTCCCACCCGAGACCAGGCTCGTTGTCGTGACCGTCAAAGGCTACCGCGAAGCCAGCGGCGAGTGACCGCCTCTGGACTCAACAGATCGAGCCGTGTTTACGAAGTCTGTAATCACCTAGTCGATGTGGTCGGATCAGCCTCGTCAAACGCCTGCCGGAACCTCGACGTTTCAGTCGATTCGGAGCCGGTCATTACACGCTCAATTTTCGGGATAACCATCTGTCGCCGCGTTTACGTTGGGCGAGTGGGTGGTTGCACGGGATTGTGTTTCCGCCAGTTTTTGACTTCGGTATCGCAGCGCGGTGTCGATGGCCACAGCGGTCAGCATCACCAGACAGGGAATGATGGGGACTCGGTATCGCCAGCCGTAGTCGACCTGCAGCATCGCATGCATCGCGGAAAAAGCAGCAACCATTGAAAGCAGGATTGTGACCAGACGGTCGCAGGGTTCGTTGTTCTGGAACGATCTCAACGTCCACTGAAAGACGACGACGACGCTGCCCGCAAACAATGGAAGATAGAACACACAGTTGTAAAGTTTGTGTGCGAAGCTGAACTCGCTTTCAAAGCACGCGAACCAGTACCGCAGTCGATCAAGCGTGATCAGGTGATAGTCCAGTAGTGATTCTGGTTTAGCGTGGTAGGTGGCGTATCGCTTCCACACGACTTGCCCCTGATCGTAGTAGTGTGCCGTGTAGGTGATATTTCCCCCGCCGACTGGTAACGGCCAGCTTTCTGGTTCGGCCATGTAATGTGCAAACAGCAGAAAGCCAGCTTCGACGACGAAACCAACTGCCAGCACAGTCAAGAGTCGTTTGAAGTGAGTTCCTGGCGGAATCAGTTGCAGGATCACGCAAACGCTCAGCGGTACAAACAACGCGATACCGGTTGGACGCCAGCAGATTGCAGCCAGACTCAACAATATGGCGAGGCTCAGCGTACCGAGACGGATGACGAGGTGCCGGGGGCAAGATCGAACGCAACTCGCAGAAAATGTGACTGCTGAAGTGGCCAGTACAAGAAATGATGGATCGGACAGTAACCCCTTCGACCAGACGAGCATGTCGAAAGCGATCAGACACCAGGCGATGCTGGCCAGTCGTGCCTGCCAGCAAACTCCGACTCTCTTCAGATGATGAGTCAGGATTCCAACGGTAAGTGCATTCGCAAGAGCGTTTGCCCCAACGACGGCGGTTGGCCAGTTTTCGCCAGCGATGCACTTCAGGATGGCGCACCAGGTGACGAATCCGATGTACTGACCGAAGGCTGGTGATTCCTGAAGGAAGCTCTGAAAGTTGAACCCGGTCGCGACCAGTCGGTCAGCTCCGAGCATATAGAACGATGAGTCAGGAGCAATAAACACCCCCTTGTATGTCAGATAAACGGAATTCACGAGCAGCATTGCCGTGAAGCCGAACAACGGTCCGGCGATACGTTCTCGCTGTAAATTCACCGGCGTTGTATCACTCATTATTCATCCCTGATGGTTGAAATCATCCAGTTCAACCTCATCGTTTTTTTCCCGATGGCGGCTTCAGCATGCGGCGATCAGTGCGATTGATTGATCTCTGAAGAGGTTCGTCTGGCTGGTTGGCCATGTCACCCTGCACGGCTCCCAGTAGAAACTGAAATCCTAGAATCAACGGAAGGACAGCCAGCATGACCGTACCTGCTGTTGCGACAACTCCGGTGTTGATCGAGAGCCACCAGTGATAGCTACCCCAGACTGAGCCTGGGACGATCAACGCAACCGCCATACAGAAATGAAGACTGACAGCGTTGAAGTCTCGCAGAAAGTAGCAGTACAGCATTCGCTTGACGAAGGCTTTGCCATAAAGCGGCGGGAATTGCCAGAGGACACGTCCAATTTTCAGTTGGCTTTCTTCGTCGTCGTAGACTGACGCCATCGGAACATCCTTGACAACGGCGCGAATGGTCGAGAGCCGAAACAGCATGTCACTTTCGAAGAAGTAGCCGTGAGAAATCCTGTTGAGCGGCAGTTGCTGAAGTGCGGTGTGGTGAATGGCGGTAAAACCGTTCGTCGGGTCCACGATGGTCCAGTAGCCGCTCGTTACTTTGTTAATGATTGACAAGGCCGCGTTACCAAACAATCGGACCAGCGGCATCGAGCGCATATCTTTCAGGCTGTAGAAGCGACATCCTTTCGCGTAGTCTGCCGAGCCATCTATTATCGAACTGATCAGGTACGGCACCAGTTCGGGATTCATCTGGCCATCGCTGTCGATCTTGACGGCAATCTCGACGCCCAGATTCAAAGCAGCTCGATACCCTTTCACGACAGCGCCGCCAACTCCAAGGTTTCTGTCATTGCGGATGATCGTCAGTCTCGGATCAGTGCAGTGTTTCTCAACGTAGTCCGCAGTCAATTCCGGGCACGCATCATCAATCACAAAGATGTGAGCGACTTCCGGGCCGATCGAAGATAACACACGGAGGATGGTCGATGTCGCTTTGTAGCAAGGAATGCAAACAGCAATGACTGGCTGATTCTCAGTCCCCACAACGCCTCCATCCTTAACTGATTCGCATCGCCATTCACGAAAAATTATTCACCGATGCAGTACAGGTACGAGTCGGTTCTCAGCAGAAGCTGATTTCCGCTGATAGCGGGGCTGGCGTTCACGAGAGTCTCGTCAGACTTGATCAGGTTGACGGCGAGTTCTTCGTATTCGGGTTTGGCAGCGAGGACAACGATGCCCTGGTCTCGTGTCGTGACGTAGAACTTGTTGCCCGCACGGACGATTGACGAGTAAATCCTCGCGCGAGTCGGAAGTCGTTGCTGATAGACTTCTTTGCCGTCAGATGCCCGCAGACAGTTTTCGATCGCTTTGTCGCTTGCCCAGTACAGATGCCCGTCGAAATAAACCGGCGACGTGACATTGGCGCCGATCGTTGATTGCCAGAGCTTGTGCGTCTTTGTGACGTCACCGCGTCCGCCAAGTTTAACCGCGATCGCTCGGTTGCTGCGTCCTCCCAGACAGTAAGCGACGCCGTTATGAACAACGGGGACGGGAACGATGTAGTCCTCAACGCCAGCGCACCACCAGAGTTTTTCACCGGTGATTGGATCGAAGCCGAAAATTTCATTCTGCTGATTAAGAATCAGTTCCGGTGAGCCTCCGGGAACTTCCGCGATGCATGGAGTCGTCCATGACTTAGTGATCGATTCGGCCTTCCATACTTCCTTGCCGGTACGCTTATCGAATGCGAACAGAGTCTTACTTTCGATGCTCGCGTTCACGTAAACCATTTCGCCATACACAACGGGCGAAGCTGCTGAACCGAAACCGGCCGTTTCGTCACCAATCGCGGCCTGCCACATGAGGTTTCCGTCCATGTCGTAAGCGACGATTCCGGAAACTCCAAATCCGGCATAAACCGCTTCGCCATCAGTAGCCGGAGTGGCCGTTGCGTAACCGTGATCCGCGACTCGCTGACCGAAACTTTGAGTCGCCGGACTGGCCTTAATGAACCGATCCCAAAGCAGCTTTCCGCTATCGCGTTCGAAACAGAGCACATGCAGCTTGAGATTGGCTTTGTCGCCTGGTTCCTCAGTGTTAACACCGAAACCTGTGTAGGCCGTCAGAAAAATTCGATTTCCGAAGACGATCGGACTCGACGCGCCGCGGCCTGGCAACTCTGTTTTCCAGACAATGTTCTCGGAGTCGCTCCACGTGACAGGCGGATTGGAATCAGGAGCGGTGGCGTTGCCAGAAGGCCCTCGAAACTGCGGCCAGTCATTCGCGTTGGCAACTGAGAAGTTGCTGATTGAAGAGAGGCAGAAAAGCAGCATCAGAACAAGAAGTCGATTAGCGATCATTGGTTGATTCCAGGAGCGGTGAAGGTGGGGATACCGGGCCGGACGGCTTAAAGTCTGGTGATGAATTCTGCGGCGAGGTCGCCGAGTATGACACAACTCAATCGTTGCGACTACGATTCCACCAACTCGAAAAAGCCCGTTTCGATCGGTTCCGAATGAACGGTTTGTTTCCACTTTGGAGCGTGAATATGCGTC